>JARRJC010000018.1 GCA_037379885.1 Limibacillus sp. | reverse complement strand
AACTCCAGAACGATAGGCCCCCAGGTGATCACCATCAAGCCAGGCTTCGTCGACACGCCCATGACGGCGGCATTCTGCAAAGGGCCGCTTTGGGCGTCTCAGGACAGCTTCGCAATGGGAATCGTCGAGGCGATCGACAAGCGCAAGGACGTGGTCTATCTGCCTTGGTTTTGGCGTTGGATCATGCTGGTCATCCGGCTGATCCCGGAGCCGCTCTTCAAGCGCCTGAAGCTCTGATGGGCCTTATTCGGCTGCGGTGAATTGCACCTCTGCGGCGGCTTCCCGGCCGCCGCCCTTGAGCGCCATCAGGCGCTGGGTGGCGAGCGCGCCGAACGCGATGGCTGCGAGGCCCAGGATCGGGGCAATGCCCAGGGTCGCCGTGCCAGACAGGCCGTTCCCCACGGTGCAGCCGCCGGCCAGGACGCCGCCGAAGCCCATGAAGAGACCGCCGAGCCCATAGCGCATGGTCTGGCGCGGGCTCTCGAAGGATTGCAGCGCGAACTCGCCGAACAGCAGGCTGGCGAGCAGCGCGCCGCCCAGGACACCGCAGATCAGACCGACACCGAACCCGGCCTGCACGGAGGTGGAGGCGATCAGATAGAAGAGGCTGTCGGTCATGGGCAGGGTGAAGGCGATGCTCTCCGCGGCGATCGGGTCGAAGTCGTCATAGAGCAGATACCCAGTCGTGTACCAGCCGGCGGCGACCACGCCGCCGATGGCGGCCCCGGCGGCCAGACGCGGCAGGCCGAGGCGTGACTTGAAGGTCAGGAAGAGCGCCGCAGCCGCCGTCGCCAGCACCAGGGCCGGAACGATCCAAGCCCCGAAGAGGGCGGGCAGCGAACCCTCGGCAAGCCCGAAGGCCGCAAGGTCGAGCGAGGTGGCCTCCGCCAATCCCACGCGCAGGGGCGAAAGGAGGCCCTTCATGGTCGAGAAGGCCACCACCGCGAAGACGAGCAGAACGGTCAGCGCGCGCAGATTGCCGCTGGCGCTCAACACCGTCAGCCGCGAGGCGCAGCCGCGCGCCAGCACCATGCCGGCGCCGAACAGGAGGCCGCCGAGCAACAGGCCGCCGAGCGGCAGGGAACTCTCCAGATAGCGGTGTCCCGAAAGGTCCAGGGGCGAGAAGGCAAGAGCGGCCTGCACGGTCGCCAGCGCCACGGCCAGGGCCACCAGCCAAAGCGCAAGCGCGCGGCCGCGCTCGCTCCGGTCCTGGCCGACCAGCGCCAGACGCAGGCAGAAACGCGAGCGCTGGGCGGCAAACCCGAAGACCGCGCCCAACAGCAGGCCAGCAACCAGCGCGGCGCCGGTCACGTCCCAGTTTTCCAAGCCCAATTCGGCGAACATCCCGCCCTCCATCGGCAGTGTTCCGGTGGTTCTCTACAGTAAGATAGGGGTTTTGGAGATAATTACACTAGGAAGGAACAGATTTCTTAATTCACGCATAATCTAGTGTATTTATTGTACGATGACGGGTTGCGCCAGGATCCAGAGCGAACTCACCGTGAAGAGCAGCATCAGCGCCAGCAGCGGGATCTGGCTCATAAGGGCCGCGCGCGTGGTCGAGAAGAGCCTGAGCGCCTGCAGATGGGCCAGCACCACGGCGAAGACATGGCCGATCACGATGGCGAAGATCGAGAGGTACCAGACATCCTTCGCGCCCACGATCCCCATGTCGACCAGATAGCCCGCCGTGCCGAAGAGGTTCCAGCCGAGCCCGAAGGGATCGGAGATCAGGGGGATCGCCAGTTGCCCGGCCATCAGCAGGTAAGAGGCGTAGTGGGCCAGGTGATAGGCGATAGCGATCGGCAGCAGCGTGACGGCGAAGTGGCGCAGGATACTGCCGCTGCTCTGTTCCTGACCGGCGGCCAGATGGGACAGGATCGAGAAGACCCAGAGCACGAAGGCGAAGAACAGTGGCGCGGCCAGCAGAGCCGCGGACTTGATCAGGCCGAGCGCCCCCAGCCGCCCCTCCGACGCCCAGAGCAGCAGCGGGCGCAGTGCCTGACTCTCGCTGACCCATTGCAGGAAGGCGGCCCAGGCCGGCGTCTCCGCAAAGCCGTCGAAGGTGACGGTGGAGAGCAGCACCATGAGGAAAGCGACCTCGCCGGCGTTCGCCGCCGGCCGCTCGATCAGGGCCGCGCCCGGCAGGCGCAACACCAGCGGACGGCCAGCCTCGCCGTCGAACCGGCCGATCGGGGCAAAGCGGCCGACGAGCGCGAAGAGGCGGCCGAAGGGATCGAAACGCGCGCTCCAGACCTCCGCGCCGAAAAGCGCCATCAGCAGCCAGGCGATGATGCTGTAGGAGAGGATGATCTCGGCGAGGCCGCGCGGTTCGTGCCCCAGGTCGCCCACCAACTCCGTCCAGACGAAAGCCAGCAGCAGGAAGACCGCTGGCCAGCAGCCAAGGGACGCCGGGTCGGATAGGCGGGGCGCGCGCTTCGGCAATAGGCCGTAGAGGGACCGCCAGGGATCCAGCAGGCCCCAGGCGTTGAAGGCCACCGCCGAGAAAAGAAGAAAGCCCACCCACCAGAGCACCCAGACGGTGACGGTCGTCAGGCTTTCCAGCGCCGACGAAGGCCCGAAAAAACCGATCGCCAAGAGCAGGAGGAAAATAATGACGCCCAGTACCCGGACCGCCATCGCGAGGCGTCGCGCCAGCGGAGAGCTGTCCGGTCTTTCCAACAGGATCAGATAGAGCGGCGCGCGCGCCTCCGGCTGCACCTTTGCGAGAAGGGCCAGAAGCGCTGCCAGGCCCAGAAGGATGACGGCCGCGCGCCTCGTCATTGCGGGTAGACCTCCAGATAGAAGAGGGCGCCTGTCCCGTGGCCGCCGCCGCCTTGGCGGTGATGATGCAGGGCCGCCGGATAGCGTCCGCTGAGGCCAGCCTGAAAGCGCAGCGCCGTGACTTGGCCGGGTTCAAGCGGCAGCGCCAGATCGTAGCCGTGGAGATGAAGCTCTCCCTCTCCATCGCTCGTCACCAGGATCGCCACCTCGTCGCCCTGGGTGACCTGGAAGGTCGGGGCGCCGCCCAGCGGCTGGCCCTCGATCAGGGTGAGCTCAAACTGCCGCTCGGCGCCCGAGGCCCCCGGTGCGGCGGCCAGACCCGCCAAAAGCAGTAATGAGAGCAGCAAAGGCGCCAGCAGCCCGCAGCGGCGGCGCAGGCAGGATCGCTGCTTCTTGGTTAGGACGAACATTTTGACTCCTGCCGCACATGGGTAGAAACTTTTTTCTGCATTGCGACGAGCCCCTGGAAAGGCGTTGAGAAGCCTACTTCAACACGCGGTGGCGTCCAAAGAAAAGCGACTATCGAAGATCGCAACAGCGGACGCGATTAGTTTCACGGGGAGTGAAATCATGCTTTCAAGATGGTCTTTTGGCGCCTTCTGGGCCTTGCTTCTGCTGTTCGCAACCGGACCTGCGGCAGCGGAAATTTTGGCGCTCATGAACTACGAGAGTAAAAGCCCAGACTCTCTTAAATCCCTGAAGTTGAGCGGTCCGGCTGAGCGGGTGGAAGGCATAGCCGTTGTCGACGTCGATCCGGAGTCCATGAACTTCGGAAAGATCCTGATGAACATCCCCATGCCGCCTGATCAGGTGGTGCATCACATCTTCTACGACCGCACCATGACCAAGGCCTACATCACCTCGCTCGCATCGCCGAGCCTTCAGGTGATGGACATGACCCGCTTTCCCTACCGCATCACGACCCTTCCCATCGAAGGCTGCTCCATGGCTGAAGACGTGATCTTCGACGAGGCCAACGAGCGCTGGTTCCTGACCTGCATGAACTCCGCGAACGTCTTCGTCGGTTCGGTCGAGAGCGACGAGGTGATCGCCACCATCGATCTGCCCGGCACCTACCCGCATGGGCTGGGTGTTTCCACCAAGGCCAACCGCATCCTGGTGACCAGCACCGTCAGCGGCGATATGAAACAGGTCGATGAGGTGGTCTCCGTCGTGGACGCGACCAGCTACGAACCGCTGGGAACGATCCGGCTCTCCAAGAAGCCCGAGGGCTCCGGCGAAGCGCCGGTCGAGATCCTGTTCGTGCCGAATGCGCAAACGCCGATCGCCTACGTGACCAACATGTTCGGCAACACGCTCTGGACCCTGACCTGGGACGAGGCGAGTGCGTCCTTCAAGGAAGAGCAGGTCTTCGACTTCAACGAGCTCAGCATGGGCGTGCCGCTGGAGATGTACTTCAACGACGCGCGCGACAGGCTCTTCGTGACCACGGGCTCGCCCGGCCACCTCCACGTTTTCGACCTCTCGGAGGGTCTTGGCAGTCCCCGTCACTTGAGTGCGATTCCCGCCGGCATGGGCGCGCATCACGTGGCCTTCACCACGGACGAGAAGCTGGCCTTCGTGCAGAACGCGCTGCTCGACCTGCCCGGGCTTAACGACGGTGCGGTGACCGTGGTCGATCTGGAGAAGGGCGAAGTCGTCGCCAGCATGGACACGCTGAAGGAAATGGGGATGAACCCCAACTCCATCGTCCTGCTGCCCCAGTGGAATCACTTCGCCGGACACTGACGCAAAAAAGGGGGGCTTCGGCCCCCCTTCTCGCGGTCGCATAGAGGCGGTCAGGCCCGCTCGAACCCCCGGAAGACTTCATAGTCGGTGACCCGGCGGTCGAAGTCCTCCTGCTCCCACTCGGCCGCGCGCAGGTAGTGGGCGACAACCTCTTCCCCAAAGGCGGCCTTCAACATCTTGGAGCGCTTCAGCGCCTCGGCCGCCTTCCGAAGTGAGGTCGGGATGGAGCGGGCCCGTTGCGCCTTGTAGGCGTCGCCGGTGAACTCCGGCTCCAGTTCCAGCTTCTCTTCGATCCCGGCCAGACCGGCAGCGATCTGCGCGGCGATCGCCAGGTAGGGATTGAGGTCCGCGCCGCCGACGCGGCATTCCACGCGCACGCCTTTCGTGCCGGGACCCGCGATGCGGTAACCGGCGGTGCGGTTGTCGGCCGACCAGATCGCGCGGGTCGGCGCGAAGGTGCCCTCGGCGAAACGCTTGTAGGAGTTGATGTAGGGGGCCAGGAAGTAGGTCACGTCCGAGGCGTAGGTCAGCAGCCCCGCCAGGTAGTGGCGCATGGTCTCCGACATGCCGTGCTCGGCGTCTGCGTCGTGGAACAGCGGCTTTCCGTCCTTGGTCCAGAGCGACTGGTGGATGTGGCTGGAGTTACCGGCCATCTCGGTGTTCCACTTGGCCATGAAGGTGACCGCGCGGCCCTTGGCCCAGGCGATCTCCTTGGTGGCGTTCTTGATGATCACGTGGTTGTCGGCCATGTCGAGCGCTTCGGAGTAGCGCACGTTGATCTCTTCCTGTCCGGCGTCAGCCTCGCCCTTCGAGTTCTCCACCGGGACGCCGGCGCCTTGCAGGCCGTTGCGCAAGGCGCGCATCACGTCCTCTTCCTTGGTGGTCTGGAAGATGTGGTAGTCCTCGTTGTAGCCGCTGATCGGCGTCACGCCGCGATAGCCCGCGTCCTGAAGCTCCTCGAAGGATTCGCGGAACAGGAAGAACTCCAGCTCGGTTCCGATCATGGCCTTCAGGCCAAGCTTGTCGAGCCGCTCCAGCTGTTTCTTCAGGATGGTGCGCGGGGCATGGGGCACCGGGCCGTGATGGTGGTCCAGCACGTCGCAGAGCACCAGCGCCGTGCCTTCCAGCCAGGGAATCAGCCGCAGGGTCGAAAGGTCGGGGCGCATCACGTAGTCGCCGTAGCCCTTGGCCCAGCTCGTCGCCTTGTAGCCCTCGACCGTATGCATCTCCATGTCGGTGGCGAGCAGGTAGTTGCAGCCGTGGGTTTCCTCCCAGGCGCTTTCCACGAAGAACTCCGCCTGGAAGCGCTTGCCCATCAGGCGGCCCTGCATGTCGGTCTGGGCCGCGAGCACCGTGTCGATCTCGCCGCGCTCAACGCGCTGCTTCAGATCATCGAAGGTAAGATTGCCTGGCATCTCGCCTGCCCCCCAAGTTAGTGGTCAACCATTCAAGTAAGACTCTGACACTTCTGGGCCTGCTCCCCAGCGACCCGCAGCGTAGCGTAGGCTGGCTGTGCAGCAAGTGGCAATATGGCCTGCGAGGCCGGTTGTTGGTATCCGAGTGAGCAATGCGGCAAAAAGCGATTGACGTGCTGCCTTCAGGCCTCACTCACGATCCTCGCCTCCTTGCGGCTGTAGAGCGCCTCTCCACCCGGTAGCTCAATCCCGAGCTTGTCCTTCGCGTACGAGACCGGGGCCCAGGTAGAGCGGAAGATGTAGAGCGACGACGAGGTCTCACACGACCTGTCGCAAAGCGACTGCGCTGCCCAGAGGGGCCAATGAACTTACTGCCCGATGGGATGCGCCGGTGCGGTCTGGCCCGTAGGCCTTTACCGCATCCGGCGCATCCTTGGTTCGGTCAGGCGTTAGTTCGTGTAGGGCGGGCCAGCCTGATTGATGACCTCGTTGTACTTACGGAAGATGCTGACGATCTTCGCTTCGATCTCGCCCTCCTGGGAAACCTCTTCCCAGAACGCCTTTGCCGCGTTCTCGACTTCGGCCCATTCGCTCGCGGGAACTGTCCGCAACTGCAGCTTTTCGCCTTCGGCCCGCAAGCGAGCCTCGCCGCCCCAGTACCACTGGTTGCGATAGGTGTGCCCCGCCTCGGTGGCGGCCATCACAAGCTGCTTCAGGTGATCGGGCAGGTCAGCCCATTGCTGCTGGTTCACGAACCACGACCCGATCCACGCGCCGGAGATGTTGTTCGTCAGGAAGTAGTCGGTGACGTCCGCCCAGCCCACAGCATAGTCTTCGGTGATTCCGGACCATGCCATTCCGTCAAGCTCGCCCGTCTGAACAGCCACCTCGGCGTCCGAATAGGGGATGTTCATCGGCACGACGCCGAACTGCGCAAGGAACCGGCCCGCGGTCGGGAAGGTGTAGAGCCGGAGCCCATCCAGGTCGCCAAGCGTGGTGATCTCTTTCTTCGTATTGAAGTTACAGGGGTCCTGGCCCGCAGCAGAGATCCACTCGACACCGACCTTTGCATATTCTTCGTGCCATATGTCGGCGAGGCCGTACTGATTGAACAGCACGGGCACATCGAGGATGTGCTTGGTAGCGAAGGGGAAATAGCCTCCGAACTGGCGCAGCGGCGTCGGCGAGGCCATTGAGTCGTCATCGGAGTGCACCATGTCGATGGTGCCGCGCTGAAGCGCTTGGAACAGCTCGCCCGTCGGCACGATCTGGTCGGCGAAAAACAGCTCGATCTCCATCTCGCCGTTCGCGTTGCTGTTAACGTAATCCACCATGGGCTTCGTCACATGCTCGCCGAGCGCGCCGCCGGCGTAGGTTTGAAGCCGCCAGCGAATGGGCTCCTGCGCACGAACGATCGAAGGCGCTGCCAGCGCCGCGGGGGCCGCCAGCGCGGCACCCTTTAGAAATGTACGACGGTTTTGGGTCATCAGCTAATCTCCTGGTTTGGGTGCATGGTTAGTCCTCTTTCAAGAGGCTTCTGATTCATTTGCCGTAGATGTAGTTGGGAAGCCAAAGCGCAATCTCGGGAAAAGCCATGATAGTCGCGAGGCCAAGGCCCATCACGGCCACAAACGGAATGATTGATCGGTAGATATCAACAATCGTTATCTCGGGCGGAGCCATCGCGCGCATCAGGAAAAGGTTGTAGCCGAACGGCGGTGTCATGTAGGCGATCTGGCAGGTGATCGTATAAAGGACGCCATACCATATTAGGTCGAAGCCAAGCAGGGCCACAAGCGGCACGTAAAGGGGGGCGACGATCACCAGCATGGCGGTGTCGTCCAGGAAGGTTCCCAGCAGGATGAAACTCAGCTGCATGAGAATCAGAATCATCCAGGGGCTGAGGCCCAGTTGTTCGGTAAATAGGCCCTCGATAGCCTTGACCGCGCCGAGGCCGTCGAACACCGCCCCGAAGGCAAGCGCTGCGACAATGATCCACATGAACATGCAGCTGACGCCGAGCGTGTTGCGGATGGAGGTCTCAAAAACCTCCCAGGTCATGCGGCCCTTGACGACAGCCGCCAGAAAGGCCGAAATCGCCCCGACGGCCGAGCTCTCGACCAGCGATGTCCAGCCGTTCACGAAGGGCACCATCATCACGAAGAATATGAAAAAGGGCAGCAGCCCCGCCCTCAGCAGCCGGAGTTTCTCTGCCCAGCCGACGTCCCTTTCCTTCTGCGGCAAGGCCGGGCCGAGATCCGGGCTGATCCGGCAACGGATGTAGATATACAAAACGAAGAAACCCGCCATCATCAGCCCAGGCAGGACCCCCGCGAGCCAAAGCTGACCCACGGGCTGACGGGCAATCATGGCGTACAGCACCAGCACCACCGACGGCGGGACGAGAATCCCAAGCGACGATCCCGCCTGGATCACGCCAGTGACCATCAGCTTGTCGTATTTTCGTTTCAGAAGCTCAGGAAGGGCGATGGTGGCCCCGATCGCCATGCCCGCCACGCTTAGTCCGTTCATGGCGGAGATGAGGACCATCAGCCCGATGGTCCCGATCGCCAGCCCGCCCGACACGCCGCCCATCCAGACATGGAACATACGGTAAAGGTCGTCGGCCAGCCGGCTCTCGGACAGCACGTACCCCATGAAAATGAACATCGGCAAGGTCAAGAGCGGATACCATGTCATCACCTTGATCGCCGCCGAGAAGGCAAGGTCGAAGCCGCCCTTGTCGCCCCAGAGAGCCAGCGCGGCCACAACGGCGACGAAGCCAATCGCACCGAAGACGCGCTGGCCCGTGAAGAGCATCAGCATCATTGAGCTGAACATGAGTATGGCTATTGCTTCGTAGCCCATCAGATCTGCTCACCACGGATGCGAAGGATGTCCTTGAAAAGCTCGGCAACCGCCTGCAGCAGCATCAGGAATATGCCGAAGACCATGAGCAACTTGACCGGCCAGAGATAGGCCCGCCAAACCGAACTGCTCCGTTCGAGATAACCGATTTCTTCGGCGGCGCCCTCGATACCGCCAGTGAAGAACTCGCCGATGATCTCGCCGAAGAAGCTAAGGGGCTCACCTCGGAAATCGCCCAGTGAGTAGGACGCCGAGGAAAGCCCACCCCAGAACAGAACCGCAAGGTAGAAGAGCAGGAAAAAGACGGTAAAGGCGTCCACCCAGGCCTTCCGGCGGGCCGACCAGCTTCCATAGAAAAGATCCATGCGGACGTTGGAACCCATCTGCATCGCGTAGGGCCCACCAATCATGTAGTAGCAGACCATGGCGAACTGCGCGGTTTCCAGTGTCCAGACCGACGGATTGACGCCGAGGCCCATGTCACTGCCGACCTTGGTGATCGTGGACCAGAACAGGATCGCCATCATCACGAAGATCCCGTACATGGCGACGCGCCCGACGCGGTAGTTCATTGCTTCGACGAGGCGGATATAGCGGACCATCAAGCTTGGCATTACCCCGCCTTCCCAGCCGTGCTGGCGGGACGTTCGTTGGGTGGGCCGGAAAGCGCCTCGAGCGCAATCTCGATCAGACGGGCCAGCTTTTCGGCTATCTCCTGTCTTTGCTCCGGCCCACGCAACAGATCGTTGCGGATTTCCAGCATGACGTTGGGCAGGCCACGGGCGATCCCATGACGCTGGAGGCTGTGGGTGACGCCGTCATCCGGGCCGTAGGGGTCGTTGCGCGCGCTCTTCAATCCGGTGATCGCCTGGGCATTTTCCAGCAGGAGGTCGGCAAGGCGGCTGTCCTCGTCGTGCAGGATCCCCAGCTCGACGCTTCTGGGGCGGCCGTTGTAGCTGGGCGTGAAGCTGTGGACAGTGACCAGCGCGGTGGAGAGACGCCGCGCATCGCGGGCGTCCAGAAGCGCCGTTACTGCCTGATGAAAGGGCTCGTAGACTTCGTGGACCCGGCGGCGGCGCTCCGCCTCGCTCAAGTTCCGGTTGCCCGGAATGTCGTAGACCTCACTGCGCTCGGGAATGGCGTCGGGCGCCTCGGGCGGGCGGTTGCAGTCATAGACAAGGCGGGAGACGCAGGCGGCCACCAGGGGGGCTTCGAAGTGCCGGGCCAGCGCCTCGGCAAGGGGCAGGGCGCCAAGGTCCCAGGCGATGTGGCTGGAAAGCGCCTCTTCTGAAAGGCCGAGAGCAGAGAGATCTTCGGGGATGTGATTGGAAGCGTGTTCGCAGAGGAAGACGATCTGCGCCGCGCTGTCCGCGGTCCGGGCCTCAACTGCTTTCATTCTGCCCGCCACCGCATTTCTGATCCCCCGTTCAACGACGTCCGCCCGCAGCCCCGGCGCCCCCGTCCAAATACCCCGGCAAGGTTCGGCCAAAAGGGATTTTTCTGTCAAATTCTTTTACCGGGCTTGTCTGGAAGACTCGACCCTCGGCGGAGGAGCGAAGCGCCGCCCCAAGCCGATCCGCCCATCCGGCGTGGTGTCTTAACGATAAAGGTCCGCGCGGCTCGGCGGCAACTCGGCCGCGCCCTTCGACTTGTGGGCCGTCGCCAGGGTCTGGTAGATGCGCAGGGAGCCGTCCTGAAAGCCGATGGAGACCCCGGCCAGATAGGCGATCCACATGCGGTAACGCTCCCGCCCCACCTGGGCCACAGCTTCCTCCTCTTTCGCGATCAGGCGCTGGTGCCAGAGCCTGCAGGTCTTGGCGTAATGTTCGCGCCAGCCCTCCACGTCGTGAATCTCGAAGCCCAGCGCCTCCATGGACTCCAGCGTGTGGCCGATGTGGTCCAGTTCGGAGCCGGGGAAGATGTACTTGCGGATCAGCCGGTTCTCCGGCCGGATCTTGCGGAAGGCGCGCTTGGAGCGCTTGGCGCGCCGTGTGATGCCGTGGTTCAGCAGCAGGCCCTTGTCACGCAGCAGCGACTTCAGTTTGCCGAAATAGCGCGGATAGTTGGCGATCCCGACGTGCTCGTACATGCCGATGGAGGAAATCTTGTCGAACTCGCCCGTCAGGTCCTCGTAGTTCTTCAGCTCCACCGTCACCTTGTCGGCGATCCCCAGGGCCTTCGCCTTTTCCAGCGCGAGATCGTGCTGCGCCTGGGAGAGGGTGACGCCGTGCGCCTCTACGCCGAAGTTCTGGGCGGCGTGGCAGAGCAGGGCGCCCCAGCCGCAGCCGACGTCGAGAAAGCGCTCGCCGGGCTTCAGGCGCAGCTTGCGGCAGATCATCTCCAGCTTGTCCTTCTGGGCCTGCTCGAGGCTGTTGTCCCAGTCCGTGAAGTAGGCGCAGCTATAGAGCATCTCCGGGTCGAGGAAGAGTTGGTAGAACTCGTTGCCGACGTCGTAGTGGAACTGGATGAAGCTCTTCTCGTCGCGCTTGGCGAGGTCGAGTCCGGTTTCCTCCCCGCTGTACTGATGCTCCAGTTGCGCCTTGTCGTCGAAGGCGAAGAGCAGGGGGAAGGCCTGCTTCAGCAGGGAGCCCTTGTGCAGCTCCCGGCCCTTGAAGCGCACGCGCTTCGCGCGGGCGGCTTCGACGAGGGTTATGAGGTCGTCGCCCTTCAGGTCGATGCGCCCGGCCGCATAGTGAATGGCGAGGTTGGCCATGGTCGGCCGCCGCAAGAGCGAGCCGATAGTGCCCGCGGACGCGATGACGATTCGGTAGTCGTCGCGCGCCTTGTCGCCCAGGGGGATGCAGGAGCCGTCCCAGAGCTCCAGCGTGAAGGGCGCCTGCAGCTGGGGGGCGAGGGCGCGCGCGACCGCCTTGGCCGCCTCAAGGTATGCGCCGTCGGAATAGATCGCCATGATTGGTTCCTTGTCCGCGGATGCTCAGCGGCTTTGTGGCAGGCCGGGGCGCGTTAGGCCAGGGCCATTTCGCTCTCGCCCCGCGACCAGACTTCCGGATAGAGCTCGCCGGAGACTGGGTCGCCGCTGGCAAGACCCATTTCCTTCATGACGTCGGAGTGGTCGGGGTCCATGCCTTCGGGCCGGAACAGCACGCGCACGTCGTCGCCCAGCCACTGTGTGTTGAAGACCTTGAGATCGCGCTCCGGCGAGAGATTACCCGAGCCGCCGTGGATGATGCGCGCGTTGAAGAAGACAGCGTCCCCCGGCTCCATGTCCCAACTGAGGATCTCGTAGCGCTCGCGCTCCCCTTCGATGTCGGGGAAGGGCTCCCAGGCCTCTCCGTCGAAATGAACCTGGTCGCGCTCGTGGCCGGTCAGGGCGCCGAAGTTCTGCTGGCGGAACTTCTGCTTCCAGAGGTGCGAGCCGCGCACCATTTCCAGCGCGCTTTTCTTCTCGACCGGGACCAGGGGCATCCAGACGCTGCAGGTGTCGAAGCCCGAGACCGACCAGTAGGGCTCGTCCTGATGGAAGGGCGTGCGGAACTGGTTGCCGGGCGTGCGCACGAAAATGGCGTCGAAGAAGAAGTTCACGCGGCTCGACTTCATCAGACGGGCGGCCAGTTCGCCGCAGGGCGAATGGAGCGCGAAGTCCCGGTACTCTTCGATGCCGCGCCAGACCTGGCTGTCGTAGAAGCAGACGTTGCCCTCGGCATCCTTGTTCCAGATGCGCGAGCGTTCCGAAGGGTTCGCGATGTTGTTGTCGACCCCCTGGAGCAGCCGCTCGACCCAGTCGGTGAAGGCACCCCGCAGGCAGACGACGCCGTCCCGCTGAAAGTCTTGAATGTCCTGCTCACTCACCATGGCTTGCACCCCTCGTAGAGCAGCTCCGAGAAGCCGCGTATCCGCAGTCAGAGTAGAGCCGTATCCGCCTTGCCGACAAACGAAAACTCGGAGGCTGAAGAAGGCCCGAAAACCGGGAGTCGCCGCCTGGACTCGGGCCTCCGCAACGGCGTGTGAGAGGTGTGAGGAGCCCAGATCCACGGTGTCCGATCAAGGAAGGCTCCTTGACCTCCCTCTCCAACCCAGAGACCGCTCATTTCATAGGCTGAGGGGTCACCCCGGTCGCAATCTCCGCGATCTTGCTGGGTGCGGCCTCTGGTCAGGCAGCGGGGCTTGATGCTAAATCGCTCCACTCGGACTGGACCCTTCCAGCAGCGCACAAGGCGGCAAGCATCATGTTTCGTGAGATCACTCCCTCTGCCGTCTACATGGGCCTGCTCGCGGCTTTCGTGGGCTACGCCGCGTCCTTCGCCATCGTGCTTGCCGGCCTCGGCAAGATGGGCGCGTCGGAGGACCAGTTGGCCACCGGCCTTTTCTTCGCGACCCTCGGCATGGGGGTCTGCAGCATCTGGCTGCCCTCGGCGACCCGCATTCCCGCCGCCGTCGCCTGGTCGACGCCCGGCGCTGCTTTCTTGGCCTCGACCGCGGCTTTGCCCGGCGGCTTCGCCGAGGCGGTCGGGTCCTTGATCCTCTGTGCGGGATTGATCGCGGTCACCGGCCTGCTTCCCTTTCTCGGGCGTTTGGTGGCGGCGATCCCAAAGCCAGTGGCGAATGCTCTGCTTGCGGGGGTCTTGCTGAAGCTCTGCCTCGCACCGGCCCTGGCGCTGGGCTCCATACCGCTGCTCGTTCTGCCCCTGCTGGTCGCCTGGCTGGTGGGGCTTACCTGGCACAAGCTGGCGGCCATGCCTCTGGCGGTCCTGGCCTTTGCGGTCGTCATGGTCTTCTCGGTCGATCTGCCGCAAGGGGCGGCGCCGGCGAACCCGGAGTGGATCACCGGAATGGCCCCGGTGCTGCCGCTCTTCACGCTGCAAGGCTTCGTCTCCATCGCGGTGCCGCTTTACCTGGTGACCATGGCCGGACAGAACATCCCGGGCTTCGCGGTGCTCGAGCTCAACGGCTATACGGTCAAGCGCCAGCAACTTATCGGAAGGACCGGCATCGCGAGCCTGCTGATCGCGCCCTTCGGGGCGGTTCCCGTAAACATGTCCGCGATCACGGCCGCCATGATGTCGGGAGAGGACGCAGGCCGCGATCCGGCGCGCCGCTACTGGGCCGCCATCGTCTCCGGACTGGCCTACGTGGTCCTGGCCTTCTTCGCGGGCCCAGTCACTTCCTTGACCAGTCTCGCGCCGCCGGCCCTGATCACCGCTGTCGCCGGTCTTGCGCTGATCCCGGCTTTGGTCGCCTCGCTATCGGCGGCCTTCGCCGAGCCCAAGCAGATTGAGGCGCCCGCCATGACCTTCCTGATCGCTGCGAGCGGCATGGCCCTCTTCGGGGTCAGCGGCGCCTTCTGGGGCGTGGCGGCGGGGACGATCATCTGGTTCGTCAAGAAAACCAGGGCGGCCAAGGGCGGGTCTTGAGACCCCCTATTCCTCGGAGCGCTCCGCCTCGTCGCGGTCGCGCTGGTAGCGTTTCTTCAGCGGGAACTCCGGCAACCAGGATTCCCGCCTGACCGTCCAGAGCTCGTAGGTGGGCGTCAGTTGGTCGGGGGCGTCCAGGGACCCCAAGTTCACCTCGACCTCGTCCCCGCTGCGCCCGAAGACGGAGGAACCGCAACGCGGACAGAAGTGCCGCCCGCCATAGTCGCGGGTCTCGCCCTCTACCGTCACCGCGTCTTGAGGGAATATCGCGGAGGCGTGAAAGAGCGCGCCATGATGCTTGCGGCAATCAAGGCAGTGGCAAAGGCCGACCCGGTAGGGACGTCCCGTCGCCACGAAACGAACGCTGCCGCACAAACACCCGCCGGTGAACCGCTCCATGTCTTCTCTCCTCTGAGAACGAATGGCCCTGATCGGTCACGGCCGAACACCGCGCCTAAAGACGCCATCGCTGGAAAGACATAAGTTATTGAAAAGAATGGTGGGCGCACAAGGACTCGAACCTTGGACCCGCTGATTAAGAGTCAGCTGCTCTACCAACTGAGCTATGCGCCCCCCGGGTGGGGTATTTGGGTCGGCGCGCTAGATAGCAACTTGGCCCGGCTTTGTGAAGGCTTTCTTTCAGGAAAAGTGACGCAGGGCAGGCATGCAGCAGGGCCGCTGCTCCTCAAGTCCGTGTTCGCAACGCCAATTCCCGTTTCGCCAAGGTGTGGCGGTAGAGCTTCATATCGCGGGCATGCAGCGTCTCGAAGGCGGGGCGGAGGGCCGCCCGCCGTTCGCTTTCCGCCTCCCGGTCGCCCGGCGCGGGGCTGCTGTTCAGGTGTTTGGGCTCCAAGGGTTCGGCGATGAGGCCCTCCGCCTTCAACAGGCTGGAAAGCCGTTCGAGGTCCTGCTCGTAGTGCTCCATCACGCCGATGAAGGAAAACAGCTTCAGCGGCACCCGCCGCAGCCAGAGCGACTGGTAGTTGGCGAGCGCCGGGCTCAGGCAGAAGGCCTCCAGGCTCCAGTTCTCGCGCAGCACGCGGGCGACCAGCGGGTCCTCCACCCCGGCGGGGTCCAGGCTCATCCAGTAGCGGTAGTTGGAGACCATGCGCGACAGCGGTTCGCGCAGCCAGGTAACGAAGCGGGCCCGCCGTTCCGCAAGCGCCGGCAGATACTTCACCGCCGGGAAATGACCGTGAACGCAGGCGACCGGCTCGCCGAGGTTCCCGCGCGCCTCCTTGAAGGCGCGGGCGGCTTCCAGATAGCCCATGTCGAGCCAGCGGCGGTGCAGGTCCAGCGGATCGCAGCCGGCTTCGGTCAGACGCGCGAAGGCCGCGCCGTGCCCGTAGTCGAGATGCAGCCGCGCCTCGCCCAGTCCATCGCTCAGCGCCTGCCGGAAGCTGGTGCCAGCCGTCTTTGGGATGTGGAGCGAGATGAGCAATGGCCTGGTCATGAACGCCCTTCGCGGCTGCTCAAGCGAGCGCCACGGCCTCGGCCCAGGGGTGGTAGGGACAGGCCGCGCCCAGCTTGTCCCCGCTCTCGGCCAGGACGGCGCCCAGGATCGCGAAGTTGTTGGGGTAGGGGCCCCAGCGTTGCAGCGTGACCGGCACACCCGCGTCGGACAGCGCCTGAAGCGTCTCTCCGCCGATGCGCGGATCCGCGCCCACGGCGTTGGGCGCGCTCGCGTCCAGGCGCGGCTGCGCCATGGCGTCTTCCAGGTCGAGACCGTGCGCCAGCAGGAAGCAGGCGAGCTGCGCCACCGCCGGTATGATCTTGCGCCCGCCCGAGCCGCCGATGGCAAAGCGCCTCTGGCCGCGCCCTTCGACCTCGCCCTCGCCGATCAGCGGGACGTAGTTGCAGAGCGGACGCTTGCCGGGCGCGATGCTGTTGGCCTTGCCGGGCCGCGGGTCGAACCAGTTGACGGCGTTGTTCATCAGGAGACCGCTTTCGGGCAGCAGCACCTTCGAGCCAAAGACGGACAGCAGGGTCTGCGTCAGCGCGACAAGGTTGCCCTGGCCGTCGATCACCGAGATGTGGGTGGTGCAGCTTTCCAGCCCGCGCCGCCCCTCCTGATCGCCAAGCCTCTCCAGCCGGTCGGAGAAGGCCGCCATCATGGAGGTCGCGAAGCTGGAGAAGAATGCCGGGGAGGGAGCGCCGTCCAGCGCTTCGCCCAGGTCTTCACGCAGGGCGGTGAGGGCATGGATGATCGTGGGGCCGCCGTTCAACTCCGGCAGCAGCCACACGCGGCCCTTCCCCAGCGGCGCCGCCACGGGGTCATAGGTCAGGGGCTTGCAGGCCGAAAGATCTTCCTGGGAGAGGCTGCCGCCCAGCGCCTGCAGATCACGGATGATGCCCTCGGCCAGCGGTCCTTCGTAGAAGGCCGCCATGCCCTTCTCCGACAGGGTCTTCAAAGTGCGGACCAGGGCGGGGTTGCGGCAGACAGGCTTCAGGGGGACCGGGTTCGGGGCACGGCCCTTGGCATCCAGGAAGACGGCGGCGCAGCCCGGATCCTCCGCCATGCCCTCGATGGCGTTGGCGATCTGAAGCAGCGTGAACCAGTCGACGGGAAGCCCGTCCTCGGCCAGGGCGATGGCCGGCTCGAAGAGTTTCGACCAGGGCAGCGAGCCATGACGTTCATGGAGCAGGGCGAGACCGGCTGGCAGGCCCGGCACGCCCACGGCCTTGGCCCCGGTAAGGTTGGCGTCGCCCACGACCTTCGGCCAGCCGAAGAGGTCGCCTGCTATGCCGCCCCCGGGTTCCAGGGGATAGTCCGCCGGGTCGAGCGCGCGGGGCGAGGGCATGCCGAAGTCATAGCCTTCGGGCGGCCCGCCGTCCGCCTTCTGCAGGAGACAGAGCGCGCCGCCGCCCAGGCCGCTCATCCAAGGCTCGGCGACCCCGACGGCCAGCGATGTGGCGATTGCCGCATCCACGGCGTTGCCGCCCGCCGCCAGCATGGCCGCCCCGGCTTCCGCTGCGACGCGGCTTTGCGAGACCACCACGCCGCCGCCGCCGAAGGCCGGTGGCTTGGCGATGATCTGCCCCGCGGAAAAGCGGTCGGGAAAGGCCGGATCAGTCACTGGCGCCTGGGCCCTGTCTGGGAATGCGGATGTCGCGGTGGACATAGACGCTGAGAAGGAGCCCGATGCTGCCCATGACCGCGACCATGGCGGTGCCGCCGTAGGAGATCATCGGCAGCGGCACGCCGACCACCGGGATCAGGCCCATGACCATGGCCGTGTTGATGAAGACGTAGAAGAAGAGGTTGGCCGAGACGCCCATGGCCAGCACCCGCCCGAAGTGGTTGCGCGAGCGCAGCGCGATGGCGAAGCCGTAGACGATGATCCCGGCGTAGATCAGCAGCAGGAAGAGACCGCCCACCATGCCGAACTCCTCGGCCAGCATGGTGAAGATGAAGTCCGTCTGCTTCTCGGGCAGGAAGTTCAAGTGGCTCTGACTGCCCTGCATGAAGCCCTTGCCGAAGACGCCGCCGGAGCCGAGCGCGATCTTCGACTGGGTGATGTGATACCCGGCGCCGAGGGGATCGTTCTCAGGATTCAGGAAGGTCAGCACGCGTTTTTGCTGGTAGTCGTGCAGGAACTGCCAGCCGATGGGTATGGCGGCCAAGCCGCCGGCGATCACCAGCGCGAACTTCCAGAGCCTGACGCCGACCACGAAGAACATGACGCCGCCGATCGCCAACAGCGTCAGGGCGGTGCCGAGGTCGGGCTGCTTCAGGACCAGTCCCACCGGGAGCAGGATCAGGGCCAGCGGGGGCAGCAGCCGGGTAAAGCCGCGCACCTCTTCCAGGCTGCGGCCGTGGAAGTAGCGGGCCAGCGCCATCACCAGAGCCACCTTCATGAGTTCAGAGGGCTGGAGCTGGATCACCTTCAGGTCGATCCAGCGCTGCGCGCCCATGCCGACCTGGCCGAAGAACTCCACCCCCACCAGCATCGCGAGCACCGCGAAATAGGCGAGATAGCAGAGCGAATACCAGCGGCGGATATCGATCAGCGCGACGGCCAGCATGATCGCAAAGGCGATGCCAAAGCGCATGACATGGCGGGTGGCCCAGGGCTCGAAGGAGCCGTTGGCCGCCGAATAGAGCATGGCCGCCCCGATGCCCACCAGACAGAGCAGCAGGAAGATGAGACCCCAATTGATCTGCCAGAGCTTCTGGCCGAGCGAGAGGCGCGGGTTCGGTCTGAGGGCGTCGAAGTTGAGTGACATCAGCTTTCCCTCAGGAATTCGGCGAGCTGGCCCCCGTCGCGGTCCTTGAGAGGATCGCGGCGCTGGGTTTCCATCAGGATGTCGCGCGCAATGGGTGCTGCGGCCTTGGAGCCGCCGCCGCCGTGCTCCACCACCACGGCGCAGGCGTAGCGCGGCTTGTCCACCGGGGCGAAGGCGACGAAGAGCGCATGGTCGCGGCGGCGCCAGGGCAGGTCCTCGTTCTTGACCACGCCGGCGGCGCGCTCTGCCATGGTGATGCGGCGCACCTGGGACGTGCCGGTCTTGCCGGCCATCTCCATGCCCTCGATGTCGATCCGCGCGCGGTAGGCGGTGCCCCGGCGGTCGTTGGTCACCGCGTCCATGCCGCCGCGGACAAGTTGCAGGTGAGCCTCAGGAATGCCGAGCGGCTCGGGCTCCTGCCGCGCGAAGGCGGGGTCGAGCACTTCCGGGTTGCGGACGATCGTCGGCTTCACCGCCTTGCCGCTCGCCAGGCGCGCGGTCATCACAGCGAGCTGCAGGGGGGAGGTCAGCATGAAGCCCTGGCCGATGGAGGCGACGAGCGTCTCGCCGCCCTGCCAGCTCTCACCGAGGTAGGCGAGCTTCCAGCCCTTGGTCGGCACCAGTCCGTCGCGTTCGCCGGGCAGCTCGATGCCGGTCTGGTGGCCCAGGCCCAGGCGGTTGGCCATGGCGGCGATGGCGTCGATCCCGACGCGCTTGGCCAGGTCGTAGAAGTAGACGTCGCAGGACTGCTGGATCGCCTGGGTCATGGTCAGCTTGCCGTGACCCCAGCGTTTCCAGCAGTGAAAGCGCCCGTTGCCCAGCTCCATGAAACCGGGGCAATAAACCTCGTGCCCGCCGCCGAGTCCGGCCTCCTGAGCGGCCAAGGCCACGACCATCTTGAAGGTGGAGCCGGGCGCGTAGGTGCCGCGGATCGTCTTGTTGGTGAGCGGGTGCTGCGGATCGTTCGACAGGCTGCGCCACTGTTCGGTGCTGAGGCCCAGGGTGAAGGCTGTGGGGTCGAAGGCCGGATAGCTGCCGAGCGCCAGAACCTCACCCTGCTCGACGTCCATCACCACCGCCGTCGCGGAGCGCTCCGCGCTCAGGCGTCCGTAGACATAGTGCTGTAGGCCGGCGTCGATGGTGAGTTGCAGGTCCTGGCCCGGGGTTCCTTCCTGCCGCGAAATCTCCCGGATCACCCGGCCGACGGCGTTCACCTCCACCTGGCTGTTGCCCGGGCTGCCGCGCAGGGCCAGATCGAACTGCCGCTCCACGCCGCTCTTGCCGATGCGGAAGGAGGGCAGCTCTAGAAGCGGGTCGCCGGTCAGTTCGTCCTCGGACACGGCCGCCACGTAGCCGACGATGTGGGCCATGGGCTTGCCGAGCGGGTAGCTGCGGATCAAACCGGTTT
Source organism: Limibacillus sp. (assembly GCA_037379885.1). Lineage (NCBI taxonomy): Bacteria > Pseudomonadati > Pseudomonadota > Alphaproteobacteria > Rhodospirillales > Rhodovibrionaceae > Limibacillus > Limibacillus sp. Next base: position 13,313 of record JARRJC010000018.1, on the reverse strand, counting down.
CGATGGAGACGCCGGGCAGCGAGGGGGCGTTCACCTCCAGGCGGCTGACCTGCTCCCAGGTGAGGTTCTCCTTCACCGTGACCGGGACGAAGTCGCGCTTGCGCGCCGCGTCGATCAGGATGCGTTTGCGCTCCTCTTCCGACAGCGGGATGATCTCGCCGATGGCCTCCAGGATCGCCACCATGTCGCGGGCCTGTTCCGGCACCACCACGGCGCGGTAGGTCGGCTCGTTGCTGGCCAGTTCGAGGCCCGTGCGGTCGTAGATCGGACCGCGCGGCGGGGCCAGCAGGCGCGGGGAGATGCGGTTGTCTTCCGCCAGCATGGCGTACTTGTCCGATTCCACGACCTGGAGGTAGTAGAGGCGCCCGGCCAGGGCCGAGAAAGCCGCGGCCTGCACGCCGCCCAGCAGGATCGCCCGGCGGGTGAAGGACTTGTAGCGGTCGTTCTCCTGATTCTTCCTGGCCATCTCGCTTTCCAGTCTAACGCAGAACGCTTTTTTGTGTACGGGCGAAGAACCAGGCCAGCAAGGGGTAGACCGCGACCGTCAGGACATATTGATACGCGAGCGGGGCCGGATTCAGGAAAACCCCCATGATCATCATGCTGAGAAGCCAGACAAGCAGCGCGGCCAGCAGGGCGAGGACGGCGAAAGCCAGCCACAGCAACCCGACGCCGAAGCTCACCAAGAAGCGCCTTTGGGAAGCGACCAGGCCATAGGCCGCAAGCAGCGTGAAGGCGCCGACTCCGAAGGGGCCGCCGCTCAAAAGGTCATGCAGAACGCCCAGCACGAAGACCGCCCAGCCGGGCATGAGATCCGGACGGTGCACCGTCCAATAGAAGACGCAGATCAGCGGCAGGAACGGTGTGAAGGCGAGGCCGCCGGGCAGGCCGACCGGGACCTGACTCAACAGCAGGATGAGCAGGCTGAGGGTAATGGGCGCCGCAGCGCGCAGCGCCAGGTCGAACCGCTGCAGGAAGGGGGCCTTCACCTCGGCGCTCCATGACATGACGGTCTTATTGGCGGATCGCGCCGTTCTCCCGCGATCCCGTTTCCTCTGCCTCAACCCCTTCGGCCGCCGTCTCCTGACCGGTGGAAAGGGTGACGGTCTCCAGGCTCTCCTCGAAACCCTTGGGGACGAGGCTCGCATCGACCCGGTAGTCGAGCAGGCGCAGGTATTCCAGCCGTCGGCTCTTGAGCTCGGGCTCGACCCAAACGGCGTCCGGCGTGACCTCGACGATCCGGCCGATCGGCAAGCCAGGCGGGAAGACCCCGCCCAGGCCCGAGGTCACGATGCGCTCCCCGATCTTGCGGGGGCTGTCGGCTTCCAGATAGAGCAGCTTCAGCCGCTGACCGTTGGTTCCGGCCAGCACCGCGCGCTGGCGGCTCGACTGAAGCACCACGGGAATGCGGCTGTTGATGTCGGTGACCAGGAGGACACGCGCGGAGCGGTCACCCACTTCGATGACCCGGCCCGCGAGTCCTTCCGGCGCCATCGCCGCCTGATTGCGGGTCACGCCATCGCGCAGGCCGGCGGCCACCAGCAGGGTGTGGGCGAAGGCGCCGCGGTTGTCGGCGATCACCCGCCCGACGGCGCTGTTGATGTAGGGATCGTTGGCGGCGTCCAGGAAGGCGCGGAGCTGCGTGTTCTCCGACTTCAGCGCACGGGCCGCCGCCTGCCAGCGCAGCAACTCCTCGTTCTGAGCGCGGAGCTGAGCGATCTCGCCCTGCAGCGCCTTGTAGGAATCGAACTGGGACAGCGTGTTGCGCAGCGTTGCGACCGGTTCAGACACAAGCGAGAGCGCCGGGGCGACCATGTCGTTGACGTTGACGCGCAGCCGCTCGACCAGACGGCTGTCGGCCTTGCCGACCAGCATCAGTCCGACGGACGCGGCGATGAGCAGCCCGAACGCAAAGCGTTGGGTCCACCCTTTGAATGGATTGGCGACTTTTACAAGTGCCCCTTCGCGCCTTTTCACGAGGCCCCCTCCGAAAGGCAACTCAAAACCCCAAAGTCTCCCCGTCGTCCCTACAGGTCGTCTCAACAGGATATGGGGTTTTACGTGGTCACATGACCACGATGTTGTAATCTATAATAACAAACCTTAATCAAAGGCAAAGGCTAAAAATAGCGCTCTAATACATTTGAATCAGAACGTTCTTTAGCGTCTTCATCTCTTCCAGGCAGCGGCCCGTTCCCAGGGCCACGCAGGACAGCGGATCGTCCGCCAGAGAAACCGGAAGCCCGGTCGAGGCGCGCAGCACGAAATCCAGATTGTGCAGCATGGCGCCGCCGCCGGTCAGGATGATGCCCTTGTCGACGATGTCGGCGGCCAGTTCCGGCGCCGTGTGCTCCAGAGCCACCTTCACCGCTTCGATGATCGCGCTGATCGGCTCGGCGAGGCTCTCGGCGATCTGCCGCTCTGAGATGACCAGTTCCTTGGGCACGCCGTTCATCAGGTCGCGGCCCTTGATCTCCAGCGTCTGTCCGTCGCCGTCCTCGGGCGGGCAGGCGGACCCGATTTCCTTCTTGATCCGCTCGGCGGAGCTTTCGCCGACCAGAAGGTTATGGTTGCGGCGGATGTAGGCGATGATCGCCTCGTCCATCTTGTCGCCGCCGACGCGCACGGAGCGGGCGTAGACGATGCCGCCCAGCGACAGCACGGCGACCTCGGTCGTGCCGCCGCCGATGTCCACGACCATGGATCCGGTCGGCTCGGTCACCGGCAGGCCGGCGCCGATGGCCGCCGCCATGGGCTCTTCGATCAGGAACACGCGGCGCGCGCCCGCGGCCTCGGCCGACTCCTGAATCGCGCGGCGCTCGACGGCGGTCGAGCCGGAGGGCACGCAGACGATGATCTGGGGCGAGGCGAAGGAACGCCGGTTGTGGACCTTGCGGATGAAGTGCTTGATCATTTCCTCGGCGACTTCGAAGTCGGCGATCACGCCGTCGCGCAGAGGCCGGATGGCCTGGATGTTTCCGGGCGTGCGTCCCAGCATCATCTTGGCTTCGTCACCGACCGCCAGAACCTGCTTCTTGCCCTTCACCTCGGCGATGGCGACCACGGAAGGCTCGTTCAGCACGATCCCCCGGCCCTTGACGTAGACCAGGGTGTTGGCCGTCCCCAGATCGATGGCCATGTCGGCCGATAGCATGCCAAGGAGACGTGAGAGCATCTGCTTACAATACCTTTTAAATTAAACGGTGACCCCATCGCGGAAAGTGACGCATACCGCCGTGGCGTGACGATTTCAAGGCAAGTCTTCCGCCGCCGCCGCCCGCTGGAGTCCGCAAAGAAAAAGGGCGGCGACCGCTTTTTGCGGCCACCGCCCCTCGATCTTCGCGTCAGCCTTGCCCTCAGGCGGTCATGGCCGCCGGTTCGCCGCGCTCGCGCTTGACCAGCAACTTATTGAGCGCGTTGACATAAGCGCGGGCCGAGGCGACCAGCGTGTCGTGATCGGCTCCCTGGCCGTTGACGGTCTTGCCGTCTTCTTCCAGACGGACGGTGACTTGCGCCTGGGCGTCGGTGCCGCCGGTGACGGCGTGCACCTGATAGAGCTGCAGGACGGCCTCATGCGGCATGATCTTGCGAATCGCCTCGAAGGTCGCATCGACCGGCCCGTTGCCTTCGGCCTTGGCGCGCTGCTCCTCGCCCTGGACGTTCAGGACCAGTTCCGCGGTCTGCGGGCCCGTGGAGCCGCAGACCACCTGCAGCGAGACGAAGCGGACCACGTCGTTGTGACGGACCACCGCGTCGTCGACCAGGGCGATGATGTCCTCGTCGTAGACGTCCTTCTTGTGGTCGGCCAGCTCCTTGAAGCGCTGGAAGGCGTCCTGGAACTCGTTGTCGCCCAACTCGAAGCCCAGCTCCTTCAGCTTGGCCTTGAAGGCGTGGCGGCCCGAATGCTTGCCCATGACCAGGTTGGAGCGGGTCAGGCCGACGGACTCCGGCGTCATGATCTCGTAGGTCTGGGCGTTCTTCAGGACGCCGTCCTGATGGATGCCGCTTTCATGCGCGAAGGCGTTGGCGCCGACGATGGCCTTGTTGGGCTGCACCGAGAAACCGGTGATCGCGGAGACCAGCCGGGAGGTGCGCATGATGTGGGTGGAGTCCACGCCCGTCTCGTAGGGCATGAAGTCGTTGCGCGTGCGCAGGGCCATCACGACCTCTTCCAAGGCGCAGTTGCCCGCGCGCTCGCCGATGCCGTTGATGGTGCACTCGATCTGACGCGCGCCTGCCTTGACCGCGGCCAGGGAGTTGGCGACCGCCAGGCCCAGGTCGTTATGGCAGTGGACCGAAATCACCGCCTTGTCGATGTTGGGCACGCGGTTCATCAGCTTGCCGATCATCTCCGCGAACTCCTCGGGCACGGTGTAGCCCACGGTGTCGGGGATGTTGATCGTGCCGGCGCCCGCCTTGATCGCCGACTCCACGCAGCGCGCCAGGAAGTCCGGGTCGGTGCGGGTGCCGTCCTCGGGCGACCACTCGACGTTGTCGCAGAGGTTGCGCGCGTAGGAAACGCTGTCGATCACCGCCTGATGCACGGCCTCCGGCTCCATCTGCAACTTGAACTTCATGTGCAGCGGCGAGGTGGAGATGAAGGTGTGGATGCGCGGATGGGCGGCGTTCTGCAAGGCCTCCCAGGCGCGGTCGATGTCCTTGTTGGTGGCGCGGGCCAGACCGGCAACCTGGCTGTTCTTGACCGTCCTGGCGACCTCACGGACCGCCTCGAAATCGCCGCGCGAGGCGATCGGGAAGCCCGCTTCGATGACATCGACGCCCATTTCCTCGAGCGCGCGGGCGACCTGGATCTTCTCCTGCAGGTTCATCGAACAGCCCGGAGACTGCTCGCCGTCGCGCAAGGTGGTGTCGAAGATGATGACGCGGTTGGCGTCGCTGGGTTTGACTTGGGTGCTCATAGCTCTGATTCCTCGGAAAATCCGGTTTAAAGGGTCTGCTCAATTTTGTGAGGGGCCCCCTGACCGCCCGCCCTTATCGAAAAGGGCGCGCCCGTGCGATCAGGGGCAAATAAGGAGCAGCTCCCGGCCGAGGCCGAGCTCCGGATCAGCGGCTAGCAGCGCGCATGCGAAAACGCCGGCCGGGGCCGTCGTCGTTTCCATGGCGAACTGCTCACGCTCGATCATGTCTTCATCCGTGTCTTCTAGGGCGTTGTTCTTGGTGACAGTATTTACGCTTAGCCGCCGCTTTAGACAAGTTTTAAATCATCTTATTCGCCGCTGCTCGCCTGGGCTTGCCAAACGCGCGCGCTGCTGTAGCGTCCTTGTCCATGAGCAGCGACGGCCTCGTCCCAAGCCTCCATCACAGCCTGGGCTACAACATCAGACGGACCTTGGAACTGGCGGCGCCGGTGACGCTGTCGCGCGCGCTCACCATGACCATGATCGCAGCGGACACGGTGATGTCCGGCTGGGCCGGGCCCGTCCCACTGGCCAACTACGGCCTCGCCTTTGCGATCCACATGCCGATCTTCGTGATCGGCCTCGGCATCATGGTCGGCGTCCCGATCCTGGTGTCCCAGGCCGACGGCGCGATGGCGCCGGAGCGCTGCGGCCCGGTCTGGCGCAAGGGGCTTCAGATCGCCCTGCTGCTTGGCGCGGTCTCGCTCGCGATCTCAATGCTGGGAGAACGCTTCTTCCTGCTGATCGGTCACGATCCGGCGCTGGCCAAGGGGGCGGGCGACACCTTCTTCTGGTTCGCCGTCGGTCTGCCGGGGCTCTTCCTCTACATCGTCTCGGCCTTCTTCGTGGAGGGACTGAGCAAACCGCGCGTGGCCATGACGGTCGTACTGTTCGCCAACTTCCTGAACATCGCGGGCAACTGGCTGTTGATCGAGGGCAACCTCGGCTTCCCGGCCATGGGCGCGGAAGGGGCCGCGCTGTCGCTGTCCTTGACCCGCTGGTGCATGGCGGCGGCTTTGATCGGCTACATCCTTTTCCTCCTGCCGGACCGGGAGCGCTATGCGCTGAAGCCGGGCCGGGGCGATCCCCGGAACGCCAGCTTATCCAAGCTGCTTCGCCTGGGCATTCCCTTCGGCACGGCGATCGGGCTTGAGTCCCTGGCCTTCGCCACACTCGCGAACTTCGCCGGGCGCCTTGGCACGGAACCCTTGGCCGGGTATCAGGCCGCCATGAACATGACCGCCTTCATCTTCATGATCGCACTGGGCTTCAGCGCCGCCAGCACCGTCCGGGTCGGCAACGCCGTGGGGCGCGAAGACGCCAAGGGCGTGCGGCTGGCGGGCTGGACGGGGCTCGGTCTGGTGCTGACCGCCATGACGCTGATCGGCTTTCTGGTCTGGCGCTTCGACGGACAGCTCGCGCGCTTCTACAACGCGGACCCGGCGGTGATCTCGATCATCGTCGCCAGTCTCTCCATCGTCGCGGTCTCGGTGCTGTTCGACGGGGCGCAGGCGGCCATGATGGGCGCGCTGCGCGGCGCGGGCGACGTTCTGATCCCCAGTATCAGCCACCTCTTCTCCTTCTGGGTCGTGGGCGTGCCGCTCTGCTGGTATCTTGGACTGCATCTGGGGCAGGGGGTGCCGGGGCTTTTCCTCGGCATGGTGGCCGCGCTGCTTTCGGCGAGCCTGTTGCTGGCTCTCCGCTTCGCCGTGATTTCCCGGCGGGCCGTCCGGCCTATCGGTACATGAGAGTAAGCAGATGACAGGACGAAAACGCGCACGCGATTGGGGCTTTCCGCTGCCCGGAACGACAGGCCCCCTGAACGCCATCACCGACGTGGCCGGGGTCGAGGTCGGCATGGTCACGCTGATCGAAGGCGAGGGTCCTTTGCGGCGCGGCGCCGGACCGGTGCGCACAGGCGTCACGGCGATCCTGCCGCGCGGGCGCGCGAAGGGCGGCCTGCCGGTCTTCGCCGGGCTCTTTAGCCTCAACGGCGCGGGCGAGATGACCGGGGCGCATTGGATCGAGGAAAGCGGGCTTCTCGAAGGGCCGCTCGCGATCACCAACACGCATTCGGTGGGGGCGGTGCACGAAGGCATCCTGCGCTGGGGCCTGGAGAGCGGGCAGGCGCGGGTCATGGAGTGGGGCCTGCCTCTGGTGGCTGAGACCTTCGACGGCGAACTGAACGACATCGACGGCTTCCATGTCCGCCCCGGCCATGCCGTCGAGGCCCTGGAGGCCGCCTCCGGCGGGCCGGTGCCGCTAGGCAGCGTCGGCGGCGGGACCGGCATGATCTGCTATGGCTACAAGGGCGGCTCGGGCAGCGCTTCGCGCCGGGTCCGGGTGGCCGGGACGGACTACACACTCGGAGTCTTCGTCCAGGCGAACTTCGGCATGCGCGAGGAACTCACGCTCTGCGGTCTGCCGGTGGGCCGCGAGTTGGACAACGCGGACGAGCTGCGCGCGCAGCCGGCGGGCTCCATCATCGCCGTGGTCGCGACCGATGCGCCGCTGCTGCCCCAACAGCTAAAGCGCCTCGCGCGGCGCGTGCCGCTCGGCATGGCGCGCAGCGGCGCGGTTGGCCACAACGGCTCGGGCGATATCTTCCTCGCCTTTTCCACGGCCAACGAAGCGGCGGCGAAATCCAGGAGCGGCGCGGCGGCCTTGGAGGCGCTGGCGAACGCGGAGATGGATCTGCTGTTCGAGGCGACGGTGGAGGCGACCGACGAGGCCATTCTCGACTGCCTCTTCTGCAACCGGGACATGAAGGGCCGGGACGGGAACTTCGTCCCCGCGCTGCCGGACGCGGTCATCGAGGATGTGCTGCGGCGGCTGGCCGCGCGCGACGGAAAGTAGGGAGAACCGGAAAAGGCCATGCAGGACAGTTTCTTCCAGAATTCGTTGGGCGCGTTCGTTCCGGGCGGCGTCTTCTCGCTGAAAGAGAGCGACACTGGACCGCTCGCAGGGCTGACCTTCGCGGCCAAGGACCTCTACGACGTGGAAGGCCATGTCACCACCGCCGGGAATCCCTACTTCGGAAAGGCGCGGGGCCCGGCCAAGGCGCACGCCAAGACCGTGGCGCAGCTTCTGGCGGCCGGAGCCGAGCTGATCGGCAAGACCACGACCGATGAGTTCGCCTTCGGCATAAACGGCATGAACCACCACTTCGGCGTGCCCACCAATCCGGAAGCGCCGGGTCGGGTGACCGGCGGCTCCTCGGGCGGTTCGGCGGCGGCGGTCGCGGGCGGCCTCGCGGATTTTGCGCTGGGCACCGACACCGGCGGGTCGGTTCGCATCCCGGCCAGCTATTGCGGGCTCTTCGGCATCCGTCCCAGCCACGGACGCGTGGCCGCCGAGGGGATCTGGCCGCTGGCCCCCTCGCTCGACACCTGCGGCTGGTTCGCCCGCGATGCGGGGCTCATGGCCCGGGTGGGCGCTGTCCTGCTGGACCGGGAGGCCGGCGCCTCCGGACAGGTCTCGCGCCTTCTCATCGCCGAGGACGCCTTCGATCTCCTGGAAGTGGAAACGCAAAAGACTCTCGAACCCTGGGTCAAGCGTCTGGCCGATTGGATCGGCAAGGCGGACCGCTTCAAGCTGGCAGGCCCCGCGGGCGACCTGGAGGTCATGCGGGACGTCTACCGCCGCGTGCAGGGCTATGAAGCCTGGATCGCCAACGGCCCCTGGGTCGGGGAGAACTTCGACAAGATCGGCCCCGACGTCGCCGAGCGCTTCCGGCTCGCCAGCAAGGTCACTGAAGCCGAGTACGCCGAGGCAACGGCGCTGCGCCGAACCCATGCGGAATGGCTGGAGAAGGAACTGGCGGGGGAGGCCTTCGTCTGTCTGCCGCCGGCCTTGGGCCCCGCCCCGCTGGTCAGTCAGCCGCTCGACAGCCTGGACGACTGGCGCTTGAAGACCCTGCGCCTCAGCGCCGTCTCCCCCCTTGCCCGCACGCCGCAAATCAGCCTGCCGCTCGCCAGTCAGGAGGGCGCGCCGGTCGGCCTCGGCCTGATGGGCGCCTACGGCACGGATGAATCGCTGCTGGCCTTCACCGGGCGCTTCACCAAGGAAGCCGAACCGGGCGATCAGCTGGGCGCTTTCTAGTCCCTGAACTCCTCGCGGCGGTAGCCCTGGAAATAGAGCAGGCCGCGAAGGTCGAAGTGATCGAGGCAGGCGTCCGCCTCTTCGCGCAGGATCGGCTTGCCCCGGAAAGCGACACCGAGACCGGCGGCCTGGATCATGTCCAGATCGTTGGAGCCGTCGCCGACGGCGGCCGCCTCGCTCGCCTGGATGTGCAGCTCCTCGCAGGTCTCTCTCAGCGCCGTCAGCTTGCCCGCGCGGTCGAAGATCGGGCCCTTCAGGCCGCCGGTCACTCGCCCGTTGGCTATCTTCAGGTCGTTGCAGCGCAGGTCGTGGAAACCGACCGAGTCGCGCACCCGCTCGGCGAAGAGGCGGAAACCGCCGGTCGCCAGCAGCGTGAAGGCGCCGTTCTGGCGCATGGTCTGGACCAGAACGCGCGCGCCGGGGCTGAGCGTCATGACCTCGGCCAGGTCCTCCAGCAGGTCGGCGGGGACGCCTTCCAGCAGCGCCATGCGCTGGCGCAGCGAAGCCTCGAAATCCAGCTCGCCGGCCATGCTGCGCGCCGTGATCTCGGCCACGGCCTCGCCAATGCCGATCTCCTCGGCCAGCAGATCGACCATCTCCTCTTCGATGATGGTGGACTCCATGTCGGCCAGCAGCAGGCGCTTGCGCCGGATGGCCGCTATCTGGGCCGCCATGTCGACCGGCTCCTCGCCCAGCAGATGCCGGGCGATCTCCAGCGCCTCGACCGGTTCCGCCTCCTCGAAATGGATATCGGCGGCCTCGCCTTCGCCGAGCCAGTCGGTCTCGTCCGGGTCGCGGTCCAGCGCCTCTGCGACGGCGGCGACTTGCCATTCGTCCAGCGGGGACCCTAGAAGAGTGAGTACGTTCGTCATGTGCATCTCTGTCATGGAGCGCGGTGATAGCCGCGCTGATCGAAAGGGGCAAGAGCGGGAATGGCCGAAGCGGCGGATAAACGCGGGCTTCCCCTGGTCGTCGTGGTGGCCGGGCCGACCGCGAGCGGCAAGTCCGCGCTGGCGCTCGACCTCGCGGAAGCCTTCGGCGGCACGGTGATCAACGCCGATGCGCAGCAGCTCTACCGCGACTTGCGGGTCTTGAGCGCGCGCCCCAGTCCGGAGGAGGAAGCACGCGCTCCGCACCGTCTCTATGGTCTCCTGCCCGGCGAAGAGGCGGCCTCCGCCGGGCGCTGGCGGGACTTGGCGTTGGCGGCCATCGAGGAGACTCTTGCGGAAGGACGCTTGCCGATCCTCTGCGGCGGCAGCGGTCTCTATATAAAGGCGTTGAAGGAAGGCTTGGCGCCGGTGCCGCAGGTGCCGAAGGAAACCCGCGACGCCGCCGAGGCGCTGTTCGCCATGATCGGCGGCCCGGCCATGAAGGAGCGTCTCGGCGAGCGCGACCCGGAAACGGCGGAGGGCGTCCGGTCCAGCGACCGCCAGCGGCTGGTGCGCGCCTGGTCGGTGCTGGAGGCCACGGGCCGGGGCCTTGCCGCCTGGCGGCGGGAGCCGGGGGACGGCGGCGCGCCCTACCGCTTTTTCGATATCCTCATCACGCCGCCGCGCGAGGAGGTCCGGGAAGCCTGCGGACGGCGCTTTGCCGCGATGCTGGAGGCGGGCGCCCTTGAAGAGGTGCGCGCTTTGCTGGATAAGGGCCTTCCGCCAGATGCGCCGGTCCTGAAAGCGATCGGCGTGCCGGAGCTGTCGGCTTATCTGAGGGGCGCCCTGACACTCGAAGAAGCCAAGGCGGAGGCCGAGGCGGCGACCCGGCGTTACGCCAAGCGGCAGATGACCTGGCTGCGGACCCAGGCAGGGTTGCCAGATTTGGGGTTGCAACAGGCCGTGTCGCAAGAAGCTGACTCGAAAGAAAATGAGGGCTGCGTCATAGAGACGCAATATTCAGAAAGCCACAGGCAAAAAATCTTTTCGAAAATTCGCGAATCCCTATTGACCCTCCTGAAACCCGCGGACTAGGTTAGCGCCCCTCAAGGCGGCCCCAGGAAAAGCCCCCAAGGCTTTGTGAAGGAAACAGCTTATGACGTGCCCGGCTGACCGCGGCCGGGCGTCACGGTTGCGGGTCTTGAACCGTGACGCGGCAAGGAACGAAGAAGGAATTGAAGGCGATGGCGCAAAAAGATATGGCGCAGAAGACAAGAGCAAAGAAGGGCGCAAGTCCTAAAAGCGCGGCCCCTAAGGACAACGGCGCGCGCATGACGGGCGCTGCCATGGTGCTGCGCGCCCTGGCCGATCAAGGCGTGAACCATGTCTTCGGGTATCCCGGCGGCGCGGTGCTGCCGATCTATGACGAGTTCTTCAAGCAGAACGCGGTGCGCCACATTCTCTGCCGTCATGAGCAGGGCTGCGTCCATGCAGCCGAGGGCTATGCGCGTTCGACCGGCGAGGTCGGCGTCGTGCTGGTGACCTCGGGACCGGGCGCCACCAACGCCGTTACCGGACTGACCGATGCGCTGATGGACTCCATTCCGCTGGTCTGCCTGACCGGTCAGGTGCCGACGCATCTGATCGGCAACGACGCCTTTCAGGAGGCCGACACCACCGGCATCACGCGTCCTTGCACCAAGCACAATTATCTGGTGAAGCGGATCGAGGACCTGCCGCGCGTGCTGCACGAGGCCTTCTACGTGGCCAAGAACGGCCGGCCCGGCCCGGTGGTGGTGGACCTGCCCAAGGACGTGGTCCAGACGCTGGGCGACTACCATGGGCCCGAGAAGGTGGAGCGCCGCAGCTACCGCCCGCGCACCGAGCCCGACGCGGCGGCGGTCGCCCAGGCCGTGGAGATGATCGCCAAGGCCAAGCGCCCGATCGTCTATGCTGGCGGCGGCGTGATCAACTCCGGGCAGGAGGCGACGGACCTGCTGACGCGCTTCGTGCGCACCACCGGCATGCCGATCACCAACACGCTGATGGGACTGGGCTGCTATCCGGGCAGCGACCCGCAGTTTCTTGGCATGCTGGGGATGCATGGCACCTACGAGGCCAATCTGGCCATGTATTCCTGCGATCTGATGATCAACGTGGGCGCGCGCTTCGACGACCGCGTGACCGGCCGTCTCGACGAGTTCTCGCCGAACTCCAAGAAGATCCACATCGACATCGACCCCAGCTCGATCAACAAGAACGTCATGGTCGATCTGCCGATCGTGGGCGACGTGGGCGCGACCTTGAAGGCCATCGTGGCAGGCTGGGAGAAGGCCGGGCACAAGGCCGACAAGAAAGCCAGCAAGGCCTGGTGGTCCCAGATCGAAGAGTGGCGCAAGCGCGACTGCCTCAAGTACGAGCAGAAGGGCAAGGTCATCAAGCCGCAGTACGCGATTCAGCGGCTCTACGAGCTGACCAAGGACCGCGACGTCTATATCACCACCGAAGTGGGTCAGCACCAGATGTGGGCCGCCCAGTTCTTCAAGTTCGAGTCGCCCAAGCGCTGGATGACCTCCGGCGGGCTCGGCACCATGGGATACGGGTTCCCGGCGGCCCTGGGCGTCCAGTGCGCGCATCCGGAGTCCCTGGTCATCGACGTGGCGGGCGAGGCCTCCTTCCTGATGAACATACAGGAGCTGTCCACCGTCATGCAGTACGGCCTGCCGGTGAAGGTCTTTGTGGTCAACAACCAGTGGATGGGCATGGTGCGCCAGTGGCAGGAACTGCTGCATGGGGAGCGCTATTCGGAAAGCTACATGGAGTCGCTTCCAGACTTCGTGAAGCTGGCCGAGGCCTTCGGCGCCCACGGCATCCGCTGCGAGGACCCCTCGGAGCTGGACGGCAAGATCATGGAGATGATCGACTGCGACAAGCCGGTGATCTTCGACTGCCTGGTGGCGCGAGAGGAGAACTGTTTCCCCATGATCCCCTCCGGCGCGGCGCACTACGAAATGCTGCTCGGTCCCGATGACCGCGCGGCCAAGCCGATCTCGGAGGAGGGGATGGTGCTGGTCTGATCCGGCCCCTCCAAGACAAGAAAACGTCCGACTTCTCGAAGGAACAACAAGAATGGCGCGCAAAGAGCAGCCGATCGAATTCCGCACCATGGCGGTTCTGGTGGACAACGAGCCCGGCGTGCTTGCGCGCGTCATCGGCCTTTTCTCCGGCCGTGGCTACAACATCGAAAGCCTGACCGTCACCGAGGTCGATAAGGAAAAGGCGCTGTCGCGCATCAACCTCATCACCTCGGGCACGCCGCAGGTCCTGGAGCAGATCAAGGCTCAGCTCGACCGGCTGGTCCCGGTCCACGAGGTGCGTGACCTGACCCACGCGGGTCCCTACGTCGAGCGAGAGTTGGCGCTGA
>JARRJC010000017.1 GCA_037379885.1 Limibacillus sp. | reverse complement strand
AAGCCTCTCGAGCTTTTGCCGATTGGCGAGTATATTATAGAACAAGCTTAAATACTTGACGCGTGCTGAAACCAGCGTGTTTGTCTTTCGAGTATTCCACGTCTCTTGCATGTACACCTCAAGCTAAAAAAGACCCAACTCACGCGGCGTAGTTCATTTAAGTATCATTTAATCGCATAGTATGAAGCACAGTCACCCTCTTGATTGGATAGGTGCGATGAGAACGATGCTCCCGTTTTGGCAGAGAATCCTTCTGACGGTAGGCGTGATGCTGATTGCCAGTTTCATCGCTGGCATCATCTCCGAGAACCTTTTTGGATTGGCCCTCCCAAGCTACGTTGGCGGACTCGTTGGTGGGGTTGCGGCGATCCCGGTTTGGGATTTACTAAAAAGAATCCGGCCCTCCGAGAAGTGAGTCATTCGGCGTGCTTTGGCTATTGCCAGGTGTTGGGCGATCGCCTGAGCGGCGAGACTAGGCAGTCAGGCCCACGGGGCGCCTGACGGCGTTCTTTCATCCTATCCTTAAAAATCCGTGATGCGGTTTATTTGGGCCTAGCTTGAAACCGAGCGACAACCGTCCCTGCTGACGATAAGAGCGACAGGAGGTTACCACGCAGTTCATATCGGGCCGTATCTTGGACAACTGAAAGGGTATCCTGCTCCAACTTCTCCCGATTGCCGGGGCAGGCCTTTCGGGTCCCTGCCATGGAGGTAGGGAAGGAGATTGCGGGTCCATCAATTTCAGCGACACCTGTAAAGCGGTTGCATCCCGCATAGAGGCTGAAACGGCCTTCTTCTTGGAAGCTGAGTGTCGGCGGATCGTCGACTATCAGCGCGCGACCGCCAATCTCAAAAGCAGACCAGGCAACGCCTGCCAAACCTTCCGGTGCTTGGGCCACCTGCGTGCGTTCAGGCATCTTTTCGAGATGAACCTCTATGCTGTCGGAAGCCCCGCGTGTCAGCACTGGATAAGCAGAAGTAGTTCGGAACAAGACCCCTTCTTCAGTGAATAATATGGCGGAAACAGCGTAGCTCAGACGCTTGTCAATAAGCGCAGGGTCGTAGGACAAGCGTACTATCTGTGGCGGATTAACGGCTTTGAACCGCTGAGCAGAAAGCTGCACTGCCTTTGCATCCGCTTTTGAGGTATCCAGAAGTTGAACGTGCAAAACGCTGTTCGGCGGCGGGAATAGAGATTCGGAATAGCCAACCTTGATCGACAAAAAGGCCATCTCTTGGCTCTGTGCGGGATGAAAAGCGCCTAAAATCAGAGTAAAAGCGAGGGCGGCTAGATAATCACGCATGGAAATGCTGCCAAATCTCACATAGCTCGGATGGGTCCATCGTCATTGGCAATATGCTGACGGTACAAATGCGAAAGCGACAGTACTGGCTAGCCACGAAGAATATACCTGAGGCATCCGCAATCATTCCTTAGTCAGGTTGATTGCAACATGGCCGGTTGTGCCGCCGCCGATCGGCTTGAAGCCGGCGTCGATAGACTCCAGCCCCCCAGGGGAGGCGAAGTCGGCCACGCGCCAGGTGTCACCGTCCTTGATGAAAACCACCGCATGGGGACGCTCCAGGTGGTCGTACCCGAGCACGCCCACCGCTTCGAACTCCGGCACGCCGGCGACGCCCAGGACATAGAGCGCGAGGGCGGCGTAGTCCTCACAATCTCCCTTGAAGCCGCGCGAGGCCAGTTCGATAGGCCCGATCCACTCGTCAGCAGTGTCCTCGGTGTAGGGTAGCGCTCCCAGCTCCTTTTCGAGCCGGAGCGTCATGGCCTCGCGGTCCTGTGATGCGAGTTCTTCGCCTAGTTTGGTCCAATAGTCGAGAGAGGATGGCCGGGTTTCCAGCGCCTTCGATATCTCACGCGCGACCGGAGGCCATCTTTTCCCTGGGGCCTCATCCAAGGACATGATCAGGATGCGCTTTACGATAGGACCATTCGTTTCGATAACCTTTCGGCCCGAATGATCGGCCATGACCTCGGTCGATAGGATCAAGGCAAGTCCGATGAAGAGAGCTTGAATAACTTGCATATGCGTACCTTCTGGAGACCGACAACCACTAGATGGCTGTCATTATAACCAAAAGCTTACAGGATCGTGGACTCAGAATGACACGTGCTTTTATCCAATACCGGACTTTCTCCGCAGGGTGTAGATTCATTGGTCAAGCGCATTTTCGTCTTTCATCTATGACAACCTGATCTTGTCCTAAGGAGCTAGCCATCTAATTGGTCAATTAGGAACGGTCGACCGGCTGAGCGAGCCACCCTCACTTTCTGGGAGCAAACATGCGTATTAAAATCCTTGTCCTCATCGCTTTTGCATCTTTTGCCATTTTCGTCCTTTCGCCCCCCGACGTCCAAGCGAGCGGTAAGGAAAAATCGGTTCAATCGATCGGCGAGAAAGGAAAGGGCGGCGGAGGAAAGGTTGTCCCGCCCGGTCAGGTTAAGCGATATACGCGTGGCTCAAAGCTTCCTGCTGATCTTAAGTTCAAGAACATCGACGACTTGTCGAAATGGAAGCTCAAGCCCCTCGCGAAGGGAGAGAAGTACATCCGCGTCGACAATGAGATCTTACGCGTTGCCGATGATACCCAAACAGTTATCGAAGCTGTGGGCATAGTAGACGATCTGCTTCGATAGGTTTTTGAGTAATTTCAACAACGCTCGGCACAGCCGAAATTCTAGAGGTCGAATTCGGAGCTTTGACATCAGGTTACACGAATAATGGGTCCCGCCGTTAGGCTCCCGCGGAATGTGAACCATTAGATGCTCAGAGAATTGATTGCAGCATCGATCCCGAACGCACCGGTGCTTTATCGAGCCCCCGGCGTGACTTCACTTCGGGGGCGCTTCTTTGTTCTCCGCTCTTAGCCAAAAGCGGACAAGGGGCCCAGCGGTGTTTCTGCTAGTCCGGCTCGAAACCACCCTGATAACCTTTTATCGCTTGGGCTTTAGCCAAGCCTGAAGTCTCCCTGTTCACTTGCCGCGCTGTCATAGTTGATAGCGCGGCTTCTTTTGAAAACATTCTTCCCGAAGATCTAGACGCTGGCGCTACCGGTGGAGCTCGAAGTCGAGAATTTTAAGGCGAGGGGTTTTAAATCCCTTGTGTCAACCAGTTCTACCGAGCTCGCTATGCGCGTCAATAGTCTATTAGATCGGGGTACCAGGCGCCGCAAGCATCTGCACCAGCACCATCTGTTTGCCGCTCAGGGCAATCGGCAACAATTCTTGATAAAGCATCACGGAGCGACGTATCTGGGCCGACCAAGGCGGCGAAGCGCTCCCGGCGATAAACCCCACCACGACCGCACTTGCGGCAGTCGATACGAACTCGCGGAAAGGGATAGTCGGCTGCATCGGTCATGCCAAGGAATTAGGCCAAAGGGGCGCGAAGGCCAATAAACCCTTTTAGCCAATAGCGGCCTCAGTACTCCTTATAGATGAGACCTTCCACGTGGGTCCTATTCGATGGTTCAAAAGCTAGCAGACAATCCGATGGAAAAACCTGTTAGGTTCTCGCCATGTGTGTAGCGCGCCACAAGTCTAGTCGTACTGATTAGAGGTACCCACGTTTCCGAGAAGTCGATCTCGCCACCCGCTCCTCCCTGCAGCAGCCAACTAGTGCTCAGCGCGCGTCCTTGATCACCTGAGAGATATGATCCTGAAGCTTCCGTCACTATGCGAACGGGACGGTCGAATAAACGCAATCCGGTTGGAATTCTAAGTCTTGACCAAAAACCAGTCGTGATTGCGTCAGCGCTTGCAATGACGTTCCTGTTGTCGAGGACGGGGCGCAGATGGATATGTGTGTGCCGGAAAGTGACGTCGACTTCGTAATCACTTTCCCAGCGCTTGTTGTAAATGAGGCTAAGAGATCCGCCGACGCCGCCGACCGTCAAGCCGCCACCATCAATGAAGTTTGTATCCAGGCCCAGTTTCTCAGCCACTATCTGGGCGGCAATCGATGTATCGCTCTGGATACGGCCAATCGAGAATTGTGCCATTGGTAAGATGCTAAGATTTTCATTGATATCAAACTCCCAACCAATGCCTCCAGTAGCCGCGACCGTGTTCCACCTCAAGGGAAGGGTGCTCTCCTCTCCTCCCTCGCTGATAATCAGTTGTGGGTCATAGCGCGTGAAGCCGATGAAGCCCTCAAGATAAAGCGGGAATTCCTCATCCAAAGTGAAGCCACCACCGAACTGACCGGCTCTGAAGGTGTTGTACTTTGAGGAAGTGCTCTCTAGTTGAAGCGTGCTAGCCGTCTCGCTGGGTACTGCGGCTATTCCATACACTGCCAACGCTGCTTCGGCGTTCTCGCGCAGAACCGAGCCAAAAATGTCTTCAACGTTCTGCCCGTAGGTAAACGAAGGCCAACATGCGATCAACGCGGCCGTAAATCCCCAAGAGATTCTTTGCACCGCCACCCTACTCTGACCCCCGCAATCTAAGTGCAACGTGTGAAAAGCGCTTGTTAAAAGGTTAGCTCGCCTTAAAGCGCAATCAACGCAGCACCAGCTTCTAATATGGCGGATGCCGCCAGCGGCATTGCGTTTCTAGAAGGCTATGTTTCAGTGACCGCTTCTAGCCAGTAGAAGTCGCGGAGCGCCTTGAGGTCCTGCATCCTGTTTATTGACAGCTCATCGATGATGTGTAGTTTAGCGCCCGCAAAATTTAAAAAACTCAATGAACTCCCTGCGCCGTTCTCCGAACGCAACCGGCGCAGATTTTTTCGCCTAAATTTCGCCTAATTGCCTCTCCACCTTTTTGTTCTCCCCGAGCCATGAATGGCTTGAAATGAGCGCGTCGCCGTCCCCTCCTTGGTTGAAAGACCTAGAACGCAGGCGACGCGCTCTATTTCTGCGGCAATCGATCCGTCCGGTTAAGGCTTAGTTGGGCCACACCCTCTACAGTCGCTATTTCAATTCACTGTCTGCTTATAGCCAATAGCAGAAGAAGTGGAAAAGTGGTCTGACTGCGGCTTTCTGGCAATTGAAGCCGTTTGTCTGTTGCCTTTTGGGGCGTTTTGAGCAGAGTGAAACTTCGCCTCCAGTGTCTTCTCAAGCATCGGTCGCGATCACATCAACTCACTATCCACCCGTCTTACATTGTCCCGGCAGGGCAGGATGTCCTCACAAGAGCCGGTAACGGCATCGACTACTCGTCCCAGTTTCTCAGAACTATTCACGCCGAAGCTCGTTACCGTTCTGCGCGAAGGTTACTCGCTCGCAAACTTCCGTGCGGACGCTCTGGCAGGCCTGACCGTGGCGATCATCGCGCTACCGCTGTCAATGGCCATAGCCATCGCATCAGGGGCCACGCCGGCTCAGGGTCTCTACACTGCTATCGTCGGCGGATTCTTCGTCTCAGCTTTGGGCGGAAGCCGCTTTCAGATCGGAGGTCCTGCTGGAGCGTTCATAGTCCTGGTTTCTGCCACAGTGCTGACTCACGGTATCGACGGAATGATCCTAGCGACCATGCTGTCAGGTCTGATTCTCGCGGCGATCGGCTTTCTTCGTCTTGGCACTTATATCAAGTTCATTCCCTACCCGGTGACCGTAGGTTTCACGGCGGGTATCGCTTTGATAATCTTCGCAAGCCAGATTGGGCCGCTACTCGGCCTGGCATTGACCTCGGATATGCCCGGACCGGCCCTGGAGAGACTGCCGCTTATCTGGCGAGCTCTCCCCACGCTCGATTCCGTGACGACCCTTCTCGCGGTCGCCACTCTGGCGGTCATCGCACTTGCGAGGAAATTCCGACCGCACTGGCCCGGAATGCTAATCGCAGTGGCCGGGGCGAGTGCGGTTTCAGGGCTTTTCGACCTTCCCGTCGCCACCGTCGGGTCCGAGTTCGGCGGCATTCCGAGCGAGCTGCCTTTACCCGCTCTTCCCGAGATCACTATTGAGAAGATCACGGCCGTGCTGCCGAACGCGGTGTCCTTCGCACTTCTGGGCTCAATCGAATCGTTGCTCTCAGCCGTGGTCGCCGACGGAATGACCGGCCGTCGCCACAGGTCAAACTGCGAACTTGTTGCCCAGGGTGTGGCCAACGTCGCCTCTGGCCTTTTCGGCGGGATGTGCGTGACAGGCACCATCGCACGCACAGCAACAAATGTACGCGCAGGAGCCCATGGGCCGATCGCGGGAATCCTGCACGCCGCCTTCATCCTGCTTTTGGTTCTCGTCGCGGCGCCTCTAGCCAGCTACATCCCTTTGGCCAGTCTTGCCGCCGTGCTGGCAGTCGTCGCCTGGAACATGGTCGAAAAGAACGCGATCGCAGTCTTGGTTCGAACCAGCCGCGGCGATGCGGCCGTGATGCTATCGACCTTGCTCCTCACGATCTTCCGTGACCTCACTGAGGCAATCGTGGTGGGCTTCGCGCTGGGCTCGGTCCTTTTCATCCATCGCATGTCGAAGACAACTGTCGTGGAGGCGCAGCGCCCGATGGTCGAGGAAGACCGGTCCGACTCCGCGGACGGTGCGCGCGCACCCTATGACGAACGCGCGGCGACGGATCCCGACCTGATAGTCTACCGTATCTCCGGAGTGCTGTTCTTCGGAGCAGCCACTTCGATTGGTTCTGTGCTCGACAGGATCGCCGACACCCACCGCACGCTTATAGTGGACTTCTCAGCCGTCCCCTTCTTGGACTCGACAGCCGCGAACACCTTGGTGGGACTGGTGCGGAAAGCATCGAGGGGGTCGGTGCGAGTCATTCTGACAGGGACTTCCAAAGAGGTCGGAGACGAACTGCAGGCGCACGGCCTCAGGCCGCCCTTGGTCGAGTACGCCGAAACAATCGAGCAAGGGACCAAGCTTGCCAAGCAGCAGGCGAAGACTGAGAGCATCTGATTTTTGGAACTTTCCACCCAGTGCGGTTCGAATGCCTGCTTCCAGCCAATAGCGGTCGGTCGCAACTCAGCGCCTTTCAGCCGGGTGTCCTAGAACTCAGGCTATGCACTACGGCGAGCGGAGCAAGTAGTGCAACGACCTAGCATCTACAAGTCAGCTAAACTCTCTGCCAACCGCTTACGATCAACTTTTCCTACGGAGTTTTCGGGTAGCCTGTCGAGGTATTGATATCCTGCTGGTCTGTGAATGCGTGAAAGCTCAGATTCCACAGCAGCGCTCATAACTTCGCTGCTAAGGGC
This sequence comes from Limibacillus sp., assembly GCA_037379885.1. Lineage (NCBI taxonomy): Bacteria > Pseudomonadati > Pseudomonadota > Alphaproteobacteria > Rhodospirillales > Rhodovibrionaceae > Limibacillus > Limibacillus sp. Next base: position 76,451 of record JARRJC010000017.1, on the reverse strand, counting down.
TTTGCCCTCACTTCCCTCAGTCTTCACCACGAAGGCGAACGGCACTTCTCCTAGGTCAGCATCATGTTTAGCCACCACGCAGACCGCCTCTACGCCGGGAACCTTGATGAGGACACTTTCTATAAGCCCGGGCGAAATGTTTTCTCCGCCGCGGATAATGACCTCTTTCTTTCGCCCGGTCAGAAATAGGTAACCATCCTGATCAAGATACCCCAGGTCACCGCTTGCCAGCCGAGGTCCAGGCGGCTTTGGCAGGCCCTCTGACTGCTCATCAATATAGCCGAGCATCAGGGTCGGGCCGGAGATACACACCTCTCCTTCGGAGTCGGGTTCCGTGAGTAATACACCGCGGCTGTCTAGAATTTCGACCCGCTGACCCGGCAGAGGTCTGCCCACCGAGCCAAGCCTCGGCGCTGCCGGGGGATTCAGAGTAGATGTGCAGGTGGCCTCCGAAAGGCCATAAGACAGCACCAGGGGTTTGCCAAATTTCTGCTCGACGCGGCGGTATTGCTCTTCGGTGATGGGCGCTGACCCGCAGCGTAGCATTCGCACTGACGTGAGCGTTTCGGGCGGAAAGTCCACCGGCAACATGCGAGAGAAAATGGTAGGCACGCCGGTTACGATGGTCGGTTGGTATCGTGCTATCCAGTCCGGCATATTCTCAGCCTTGAATCGCCCAGCCATGGCAATGCTCGCTCCCGCCAGCAGCGGCGCCAGAATCTGGTTATTGATTCCATTGGTATGGAAAAGGGGCATGATGTGGAGGAGCCGATCTTCCGGCTGTAGGCCTGTAGCTTCGGCGACGCCGCTGGCGTTGCCCAGCACGCCTCGGTGGCTTTGAAGAACGCCTTTAGGCTTACCGCTACTTCCGGAGGTGAAGAGTAGTAGAGCAGGAGCCTCGCCTCCGATGTTCAAATCCCAGTAGGGGTCGGCTTCCGATAGCTCATCGACCTTGAGGTGCGTGAGGGTGGGCAGGTCTTCTAGCGCTAGCTCCCCCTCATTTGCGTCGTCCAAAAGTAGCCAGGCGATCCTGGTCATGCTGAGTCGCCGCCGCAACTCGTTACCACCAAGGTTCGGCTCCAACATCCAAGGAACCGCTCCGGCGGTCAGGACGGCGAGCAAAGCAACAATCGCTGCTTCGGTTCGCTCCATCGCGATCGCAACGCGCGCGCCCCTCAAGATGCCCGCCGCGCGAAGCTTGCCGGCTAGCGTGCCCACCTCGTCGTGGAGCTCTGGGTAGGTGATCTCCCGTTGAGGCCCGATTAGGGCGATTCGTCCGCGGCGCTCCTGACTCTTCCATAGCGCAAAGAAGGCTGGTAGGAGGCTTTGATTCTCTGGCTTCATGGAATCGGGCCTATCGCAGCGCCACCTTGGCGTCCCTCTCAAACTGGCCGTCCGGGTCAAGTTCAGTCAAAGCTATCTTCTCGCGCTCACTCGGGGCGGCGGAGGGTTCCGCGCCCTCTGAGTCAAAAGTAAAGCCGGTCCGCTCGCGTACTTCTTCGAGAGAGACTTCCGGATGCCAGGATGCGAGCGCCAGACGTTCCGCCCGTTTCTTGAACACGGCGATCGGCGTCACCACGCCATGGAACCCACCGGCTGAGGTGCAGAAATGCAGTTTATCGACCAAAGTGCGGGGTGAGTGCTCTGTGCGCCAGGTGCACGCGCGCCGCGCGGTTGGCAGCATCACTGCACCGCCCCCACCGCCGGGCAGGCGTACCTTCGGATGCTGCCAGTCCCCGATCGCTGAATTGTTCGCGTTGCCCAAGCCATCGATCTGGGCCGCGCCGAGGAAGCAAAGATCCATGCGGCCGCGAGCGCAGAGATCATAGAAATCCTCGTTGTCGAAAATTGACGCGGATCCCTCCGCCAGCAAGGGATCCGAGCTGGAGATTGGAATCGAGGAGGGTTGTGGGTCCACGCCACCGGCGACGTTGATATAGATGAAGTCCTCTTCCATGGCCTTCTTCGCCAACAGGCATGCCAGCATCGGCAGGGTCGAGTTGACTCCGCTGAACGTGATTTCGCCGGGCCGGATGAAGCGGGCGAGGTTGGTTACGATGTAGGAGAAGCCTGACCAGTGGTTGCTCATTTGTGGCCTCCGGCCTCCGGCGCCTTGGCCAGATGTGCGGCAAGGCTCTCCTCGCCGGGCTCTAGGTAGGCCTCTACCGCCGGGTAGTCGATGGCATAGTCCGGCCAACTCGAGCCAGGCCAAGCGCCGTTCGGCTGGATGGCGAAAGCCTCGACCATGAAGTAAGGGACTGCGGTGGCCTCGGGCGCCGCGGTGAAGACGCTTGTCTCGACAATTTTCTCCGCCACCACCAGCACGCTTTTGGCCGCGCGCGTCATGATGTGATCCCAATGAGAGGTTCCGGCGATCCTGACGTTGCCGCGCGCATCGACTTCGCTGGCTTGGATCACCGCGTAGTCGGGCCGGATTGCAGGGATGGCGTAGACGGGGTCGCCCGCGCCGTAAGGATCCTCAATCAACTTCCAGCCGTTGATGGCTGGAATGTCGCTACCGTGCAGCCCGGCGCAGGGTTGAAAGGGAATGCCATATGCCGCTGCACGCAAGCCTGCCGTGAGGCTGTAGCAGGCGTGCTCCTCGAGCTGAACGCGGTTGCCCTCGACCGCTTTCCGGTAATAGGGCGCCAATCCAAAGTTGCCCTCCATAGCAACGATTCCGGCCCGCACCTTGTCTACGCTCTCCGCGCGGCAAAGGATGTCGATGTCGTAGCCGGGTGACTGCTTGATGATCTCGAGGTCTTTCTTGCCCTGGCGAATAAGCTCACGCACGAAAGCGAAGGGTCCACGATGCAGGAAGCTCCCGCCCAAGGCGAGCGATGCGCCGTTGGGAATCTTCGCCGCCAACTCCTTCAGGGAAATCTGCTTGTCAGTGCCCGGAAAGCCCGAAGACATAATCTTCTCCTCAATTCGATTGGCGCCGTTCCTGGCTAACCACTGACAGGGCGGCTGTCAAATTATTTGAGAACACAGTCCTAAATCTTGGGATTAGCGACTACCCTGGTGCCCCATGGCGCGTGAAAGCTCCTGCGCGACAGACCGGACGAAGGGTCCCTGCTGCTTCATCTTTGCCGGCGTCAGGCGCTCGGTGGGGCCGGAGATCCCCAATGCCGCGATGGCCTGACCTGCACCGTCGAAGACCGGACTGGCGACCCCGCCAACGCCCGCTCGCCATTCACCCCGATTGATCGCATAACCCTGTTCGCGCACCTTGCGGGCCTCGCGCTTCAGCGCCGGGACCTCGACGACGGTCAGCTTCGTATAGGCCTCAAGCGCCCCCTCGAACCGGTCGAACAGAGCCTCGTTCTGCTCAGCCAGCAGCGCCTTTCCAGTTGCAACCGCATAGGCCGGCGCCCGGCTTCCAAGCGAGGTATAGGCGCGGATCGGCAGGACGCCGTCGAGCTTCTCGACGTAGACGACCTCAAGGCCGTCTAGCAGCGAGAGATGCACCGTCTCGCTGGTCTCCTCCAGCAGCCGGGCCATGAAGGGCTGGGCGATCTTGCGCACATCGAGGCTCTGAAGCGACCGGGACCCGAGCTCGAAGAGCTTCATCGTGCCTCGGTAGCCGCCCTTCTGGGGGTCGCGTTCGATGTAACCGGCATGGGCGAGTGTCTGCAGGGTACGGTGGGCATTGCTCCGGGTGAGCCCGAGCTGGGCAGCCAGGTCCTCCAGCTTGCGCGCGTTTTGATCGTCAGCGATCACGGCTTCCAGAACCGACAGGCCCTTCAGAAGTGTCTTGTCCAAGAGAGTCCCCCTTTTCCAATGTCCTGCCTTCGGCCTTGACAGGCCGGCGCTTGCCGGGCAGCCTTCACAAATAATGGATATATCATCCTATTTATTGGGACAAGCTCGATCTTTCCAGGGGTTCGCACCGAAGCAGGGAACGGGGTCATGACGGAAAGTAGACAAGGGCGGCCGCCAAGCCCCGCTCCACGTAATTTCGAGTATGTGCGCTCACATCTCCTGGCCCGTCGGGAGATCGCATTCCTGGACGTGCGGGAGGAAGCGCCCCATGCCGAGGGCCATCCCCTCTTTGCGGCGAACCTGCCCTTCGCCCGGCTGGAGCTGGATGCCTATCGGAAGCTTCCTCGCCTGGACGTTCCGATTGTGACATTCGACGGCGGCGAAGGCTTGGCTGAGGCGGCCGCACAGCGGCTGATCGCGATGGGCTATGGCGACGTGGGCGTCTTCTCGGGTGGGCTCCAAGCCTGGAAGGACGGGGGCGGAGAGCTATTCATCGACGTCAACGTGCCCAGCAAAGCCTTCGGCGAACTGATGGAGGCGCGCTGCCATACACCCTCCTTCTCCGCCGAGGAGGTGCAGGCCATGATCGAACGCGGGGAGGACATCGTGATTCTCGACGCGCGGCGCGTCGACGAGTACAGGACCATGTCGATCCCCACCGCGACTTCCGTACCGGGCGCGGAACTGGTGCTGCGCGCTGGGCACCTCGCATCGGATCCGAAGACTAGGGTGATCGTCAACTGCGCAGGGCGAACGCGGAGTCTCATCGGCGCTCAATCGCTGATAAATGCCAACCTGCCAAACCAAGTCGCTGCTCTTCGTAACGGCACCATTGGCTGGTTACTCGCGCGTCAAAAACTGGATCACAATGAAGACCGAATTTGCCGGGAGACACCGGAAGTCGCACGGGAAGTTGCGGCTCGTCGCGCAAATGAGGTGGCCAAACGCGCTGGGGTCCGCCACGTGAAACTCAGTGACATCGCTGGCTGGGATGAGCAGGAGGGGCGGACCACCTATTTTTTCGACGTCCGCAGCTTCGAGGAGTATGAGACGGGGCACCTAGTCGGCTTCTATCCAATCCCTGGCGGCCAACTGGTTCAGGAGACTGAGATGTATGCGCCCACGCGTGGAGCCCGCATCGTTTTGGTTGACGACGATGGCGTGCGCGCAAACATGACCGGTTCATGGTTGGCCCAGATGGCATGGGAGGTCCATGTGTTGCAGGACCTCCCAAAAGAGGCATTCTCGGAGACCGGCGCCTGGCACGGGCAGCCAATTGAACTGCCTGAGCACAGGGAGATAGAAACGTCAGAACTCGCAGAACTTCGAGAGGGAGCTGATCCGCCGACAATAATAGATCTCGCAAAGCACGCGGAGTACGAGAAAGGGCACATTCCCGGCGCCTTCTATTTGCTGCGCTCCCGCCTCGAAGAGGATTGCAGAAATCTACCGGTTACTAGGCGCTATGTCGTGACAAGCCCTGAGGGTAAGTTGGCAGCCCTTGCAGCGCCGGATTTGACCAAAAGGCTCGATGGTGAGGTCTCTGTCTTGAGTGGCGGTACATCGGCTTGGGTAGCTATGGGACAGAAATTGGAGGTTGGTGAAAACAATCTAGCCTCGCCTCCTATTGACCGTTACCGACGACCTTATGAGGGAACCGACGCGCCCCGAAAAGCAATGCAGGCCTATCTTGATTGGGAGTTCGGATTGATCGACCAGTTGGAGAATGATGGTACCCATCACTTTAAGCCGATACCCCTCCAAGAATGACCGAGCCGGCCTGTCTCGCAAGGTCTGCTGACAGGCTGTCCTCGGCGGTCACGACGGCAACTCCGCCATTGGAGATCGGGGCAAGATAATGATGTCCGCTATTAGCCATAACGAGGCATTTGCCTTCCGCAGAGGGTGATTCAACTACGGCTCTCTGTTCTCCTGAGCAGCTTCCCTGTTATCGGAAAGAAATTCCCTGATAACTGAATCTAATTCCCTGTTTCGGTTCTTAGGGAATTTCCCCAGAAAGCCAGGCTGAATCAGCGCCTTAGATAGGACGCTCTGGCGCAAAGCAGGCTAAGAATCGGAAGATTCCCTGTATTTTCCCGGATATCAGGGAATTGTGAGCAGAGACGCGTTCACTCCAGACTGCATCCACAGCCACCTCTCCCAGTCCTTACCCTCATTGGAATCTGTGGTAGCCTCGGCGGCTCCCGGGATGGGCAGCAGTACGAGAGGAGGCGAGGGCGCCATCATGAGTAAGGATTCCAAGATCGCATTGGTCACCGGCGGCGGCACGGGCGTCGGGCGCGCAGTCGCGACCTCGCTTCTGGAAGGCGGCTACCGGGTCATCGTGGTCGGACGCCGCAAGGAAAAGCTTGAGGAGACCCTCGCCGCCGCCGATGCCGGGGACCGGGGCCTGGCGCTCACCTGTGATGTGAGCGACCCTGATCAGGTGGAGGCGCTTTTCGCGGAGATCGAAAAGCGCTTCGGGCGGCTGGATCTGCTGTTCAACAATGCGGGTATCTTCACGCCGGGGGCGCCGGTGGGCGACATCACGCCGGAGGATTGGCGCAAGGCGGTGGACGTGAACTTGAACGGCGTTTTCTACTGCACGCGGGCCGCCTTCAACCTGATGCGCCGTCAGGACCCGCAGGGCGGGCGCATCATCAACAACGGCTCCATTTCGGCGACGGCGCCCCGGCCGGGCTCAGCGCCCTACACCACCACCAAGCACGCGATCACCGGACTCACCAAGTCCACCTCGCTGGATGGCCGCCCCTTCAACATCGCTTGCGGGCAGATCGATATCGGCAATGCCGCAACGCCCATGACCGAGAAAATGCCCGAAGGCGTGCCTCAGGCGGACGGCTCCGTGAAGCCTGAGCCGGTGATGGATGCGCGCCACGTCGGCGAGGCGGTCCGGCATATGGCGGACCTGCCGCTCGATGCGAACGTGCAGTTCATGACCATCATGGCGACCACCATGCCCTTCATCGGGCGCGGGTGATCCTGGAGGATTCAGCGCCCGCGCGTCAGCGCAGCACGTTCATGCGCAAGAGGCTGCCGATGAACTCCTGCCGCTCGCTGTCCGCCATGGCGGGAAAGGCGTGGGCGAGGTCGCTGTCGCGCATCTGCTCGCGCCCCATCACCCAGGCGACCTGCTCGACCATCTCGCCGGGCACCTCGACCCCTTCCTTGCCGCGCGCCAGCACCGGCTTGCCCTGCACCTTGGTGAAACGGATATCGCCATTGACCTTGTAGGAGGTCTCGCCTTCCAGAAGACTCTCCAGGTCCAGGTAGTCGTTCTCGTAGCCAAACCCGGCGAGCAGCGTCTCGCACATGCGCAGCATCTGTGGACTCTGGCTGATCCGCTTCAACTCATCCCCCATATCGGAGAGAATGCGCGAGAGTTGCTCGATGTCGGGCTTGACCGGAAGGTCCGCGCGCATCTTCGCCGAGCTTACCGAGGCCTCCCAGAGCGGGGTCAGGAGATCGATCATCTTCGGCATGGTGACGCCGAAGGCGATGTGGACCGCGCCGTTTTGGGAAGCCAGGGCGTCGTGGAACTGCCCGCGCGGGATGTAGAGCAGGTCGCCCGGCTCCATCTTCACCTCGGCGACCTTCGGGCCGGCCATCTTGGCGCTCTCTTCAAACGACCGCTGGAAGCGCGGATGGGCGATGGGAGAATCCTCTTTGGTCTCGTAGATATGCCAGATCTTCTCCCCGCAGCAGTGGAGAGCGAAGACGTCGTGCGCGTCATTGTGCGGCCCGAAGGCCTGCCGTTGGCTCATGGAGAAATAGAGGTTCGATTGCGCGCTGCCGCCCGTGGCTTCCTGCAAGGCGTCGGCGACCGCAGCTGCCCCCGCGGTATGGGTGCTTACGTCGTTCAGCACCACGGAGACGCCGCGCCGGATCAAAGGCCCCAGTTTCTTCGGGTCCGGACGCATCTGCGACGCGCCGCCGGTGGCGACCAGAGGACTGCAGTAGTCTTCGGTCTTGAGCGCCTTGCGGTCCAGCATCACGCGGAAGGTCGCCGGCGACCAGATGGCGCGCATCGACATGAGCCGGCCCAGTTCGTCCCAGGACATCACCTGATCGGAGATTTCCCGCGCGCCTTTCACGTGAAGCCAGGTCTTGCCGTGATATTCCTCGAAGAAGCGATCGCGCCCGATGGGCTCAATCAAGCGATCGAAAGTGATTTCCATCATACCCGCTCTCCAGCTCCGTTCCTTGCCGGAGCGGCTTCCAATAAAGAGTTCGACACTCGACCGCGAGAGTCTAACGAAACCCCGATGAGGTTCAAGGGATCACGCCGCCCGCGCCGCTACCGTTCTGTCAATAAAAGTCAATTTTCTCCATATGTTAGTGAATTATTAGTAGTGTTCTGATACAAATTTATACAAGCCGATCGTCGTCAAGTTAAATCCTGGCAAAAATGGATCACGGCGATGACGAGGCAAAGGCGTGTCTGGAGAAGAGCTTATGAAGTATTCTGCGATTGGCTTCAGAAAGAAGGCCGCCGCGTTTTGGTCCGGTGACGAGGGAGCGTCACTGATCGAATATTCCATCCTCATCGGTCTGATCACTGCGCTGGTTATCGCCATCGTTGTCGCAGTGGCCGCGGCGGTTGGTGTACGGTGGCAGAATCTGAACTCGGCGCTTACCTAATTGAGGGTTTTGGGGCTAAGCGAAGACCCTGCGTAGCAGCTCCGTGCTTCGCGCAGCCGGGTTCTTCCGGATTTCCGCTTCTTCTTTCGCCAGATAGTGAAACAGGCCCGCGATTGCCTGCTCCAAGGCGTGTCCGCGCAGGTCGGCGCGCACATCCGGCACCAGCGGCAAACGCCGGTATTCTCCCATCATGCGTTCATAGGCGGATAGCGCACCGACAGACGCGAGCGCGCCGTCGATCACGGGGCCGAAGGCGCGCTTGAGCGACGGGGTCATGCGGCCCTTGAAGTAGCGCGTGGCGGCGTCCTCCGGCCCGCGCCAGATCCCTATGACATCGTTGAGGGTCATCGCTTGAATGGCGTCGAGGAAGATCGGCTTGGCGCGCCCTGCGGCTTGTTCGGCTGCCCTGTTCAACTTTACTTCGACATCGTCGGCGAGCGCTGAGAGACCGACGAACTTGAGCGCCTCCTGCACATCGCGCAGACCGTCAGGTAAAAAGATATGGATGGCCGCGTCCCTCAGGTAGCCGTCGTGCCGGGAGACGCGTTGGACCGTGCGCGCGGTCCCGACCTGCAAGGCCTGACGCAGGCCGGCAGCGATCTCGTCATTGCTGAGCCCGCCGCCCGACCCGCCACCCAGCCCGCCCAGCGTTCCGGAAAGCTGGGACATGGCCTGGTTCAGGTCACCGGTCTTGCATCCGCCGAGCAGGGTGGAACTCGCCAGGGCCAACCCGCCCAATAGAAGGTGCCGCCGAGCGCAGCGCTCGCTTCGTTCCATGATCTTGCCCCCCAAGGATAACGCTTTTCTGCCGCCGTTTCGGGCGGCGGCGCGTTGTTCTCGACCTTGTCTTGCGGCAGTGGTTCGAGCGGAGCGACAGCTTCGACGCCGCCGTGGGGCGGCGTCTGGCGGCGCTCCACAGGCAAGCCGTCGCGGGCGAGTTGGACGCCTGGGCGGACAGTCCGAAGGGGGCGCTGGCGCTCTGCATCCTGCTGGATCAGGTGCCGCGCAACATCTATCGCGGAAGCCCGGAAGCCTTCGCCTCCGACCCGGCGGCCTTGAAGGTTGCGCGGCGAGCACTCGAAAGCGAGTTCGACTCCAGCCTTAGCGCGGAAGAGCGGTTGTTCTTGTATCTGCCCTTCGAGCACAGCGAGGACTTGGCCGACCAGGAACTCTGCTGCCGGCTCTTCGGCGCCATGACGGAGAACCCTGAGTGGCTGACCTACGCCGAACGGCACCGGGAGATCATCCAGCGTTTCGGGCGCTTCCCGCACCGCAACGCCGTTCTGGGACGCCCTTCGACCGAGGAGGAGCGCGCCTTCCTCGAAGAGCCCAACTCCTCGTTTTAGACTGAAAGGGAAAGCAAGCCATGACTCTGAAAGCCTCTCTGATCGCAGCGGCGGTTCTCTTGCTCGCCTCGCCAGCCTTCGGGCAGAGCGGGACGGTGGAAGGCGATGAGTTGCCACAGAGCGCCGAACAGGCTGAAGCCCTCTACAGCGAGTTGCGTTCCGCCTATGAGGCAGCGTTGCTCTGCCGCGCGCTCGAACCCACCGAGGAAGACCGCGCGGAGCTTGCCGCGCTGCTCAACGAGAAGACGCGCGGCCAGGTGATGCCCGGGATCCAGCTCTCGCGCATCGACGCCGCCCGGCGCGAGGTCGCCTCCAAGCACAAATCCGAAGGCTGCGACGGCCCGCGCATGAGTGAACTGCTTGGGATCTACGACGCGCAGTTGTCCGCGATCTTCTAGGCGGCTTTGCAGGGCGGGAGAGGGTCACGGCACCAGCCAAGTGCTCTCCACGGCGCCCTCGTCGCGCCAGCGCCAGGCAGCCCGCCTGTGCCCGTCGTGGGCAAGGGAGAAGCGGTCCAGCCGCTCGACCCGGCAGGCCACCAGACAGAAGTTCTCCCGCGCCGGGTCCAGCTCGGCTTCTTCGGGCTCCCGGGTCTCGAAAGCCGGGGGCAGACCCGAGGTCGGCCCGGAGGCCGGACTGCTGGGCCCTTCCTCTTGCAGGTAACAGCGCCTCGCGAAGCGATGGCTTTTCCGCCAGGCCTCTTCGGCCCGTGGGCTTTCAAGGTGGATTTCCGCTTCAGCCTCGATGCGGAGCTGAAGGCCGCCTGGCTTGTCGTAGAAGAGCAGGGCCAGACGCGGATCGCGCTGCAACTCCTCGACCTTCGGGCTGCGCCGATCGCAGTGGAAGACGATCAGCCGCGCCTCCGGCTCGACCGCGCGCAGCACGACGCTGCGGGCCCGTGGCCGTCCGTCCAGGCCGATTGTCGAGAGCCCCATGATGTGAAAAGGGTCGCGCCGGTCGGCCGCCGCCGACTGCAGACGGGACCAGCAGTCCGCCAGCAAGCTCTCCAAGTCCTCCGGCGGGACGTGACTACCGTCACTCGCCATCGCTTTCCTGCTCCGGCATGCTTTTGGGCTTGGCGGTCGAGTCCGGTTTCGTCTCTCCGTTCTCGCCCTCGCCCTCGCCCTCTTCCTGCCGCCGGGAGACCTTCTGACTGCGCCCATTGCGCAGGACTTCGGCCAGGGTATCGCTGTCGCGCAGATGCAGGTCCCGCTGCGGGAAGGGGATCTCGACCTTCTGTTCGCGGAAGGCCTTGTCGATGGCGAAGTGCAGGTCGTTGATGAGCGTCAGGTAGTAGTCGGTGTCGCGGGCATAGACCCGGAGCTCGAAGTTCAGCGAGGAGTCCCCGAAAGCCTTGAAGATCACGAAGGGGGCGGGGTAGCTCAGCACGTCCTCGTGGTCCTTTGCGACCTTCATCAGAATATCCCGCACCAGCTCGGTATCGCTGCCATAGGCCACGCCCACGGGAACGATCACGCGGCAGATACGGGTCTTGTGGGTCCAGTTGGTGACCGGCGAGGAAACCAGCTCCGAGTTGGGAACGATCACTTCGGACCTGTCGAAGGTCTCGATCTCGGTGGAGCGCACGGAGATGCGTTTGACCGTTCCCTCGTATCCGCTGACCACGATCCAGTCGCCCACCTTGATGGGGCGCTCGATCAAGAGCAGCAGGCCGGAGACGAAGTTGTTGACCACGTTCTGAAGACCGAAGCCGATGCCGACCGACAGCGCGCCCGCGATGATCGCCAGATTGGAGAGATCGATACCGAGCGTCGCCACGGCCAGCATGGCGGCGACCGCGAAGCCGACATATCCCGTCGCCGCCGAGATCGAGTGGCGGGCGCCGACATCCAGGCGGGTGCGCGAGAGGATGCGCTGATTGAGCATCCGCTTGATGAAGCGCACCGCGATCAGGCCGACCACGAACACCACGAAGGCATAGAGGATGGAGAGCGGCGCGAAGGTGAACTCGCCGATCTTGATGCCGTCCGAAATCTGAAGGAACCAGTAGGCGAGCACCGAGTCCGGCACGCCCCATTCCAGCATGATCAAGGGGATGGCCATGAGGATCAAACAGGTGTCGATCAGCAGCGTGAGCCAGAAAACCAGCGACTCGCTGCCGCCCTGGCTCAGGTCCAGCTGGCGGGCGATGAAGCTGCGGCGGTCGGGCGAGAACAGGGTCTGCAGTATCTCGATCGCGACCGTGCGCAGGATCAGCCCGAAGCCGATGGTGATGGCGGTCGCCAGCAGCCCATCCATCATCGCCACCGCGAGATGGGAATAGCCAAGGAACGCCGCCAGGACCACGGCGACGAGAAGGCCGATGATCGCGATTCGCAAGAACCCGAGGCCGACCCCCAAGGTCTTGCGCTCCTGAGCCTCTGCCTTGCCGCCCTCCGCCTTGCCGCCCTCCGCCGAGCCTTCAACATCGCGCTTCGGCGGGCGCCAGAGCCAGGCGCCCAGCAGCGGGGCCACGAAGGTCACCAGCGTGGCCGTGCCGACGAAGGTCGCGAGCGATACGAACTCGGGAAGCGGGTCCCGGATGGCCTGCCCGGCCCGCGACAGGCCGCCGATGACGGCCATGATGATGGCCAGTCCGTGCATGGAGATGCCGGCCCCGGTGGTCTGCGCCGAGTCCAGCGGCACGATGGACCACTGCGGACGCCCCGGCGCCAGTGCGGCCCGGCTCAACTGTCCGATCAGAGCGTAGATCACGACCGCCCATAGTAGCCCGAGGGTGATCGCTTCGATCTCCTTTGTGATCAACTCGACCCTTCCCAGGGTCCACCAGATCACAAAGGCGATGAGAGAGGGCGAGACGGCGCGCCCCAAGCCGGTCACCACGAAGGCGAGGACGGCCCTCGGGTAACTCGGGGCCGCGATGTCATCGCGCTGGCCGAAGCGCCGCTCCGTCTGACGCCTGACGAACCGGCTGAGGCTGATGGTGATCACCATGACGCCCAGGACGATCAGGTAAGGCGTCCACCCCCGTTCGGCGGGCCGCTCCTCGCTCCACCAACTTGTGAGCAGGGCGTTCAGGTTCTTCCATATGGTGCCCAGTTGGCCGAAGGCGGCGGTCAGGGTGGAGGGCGCGAGCGGAAGCGGCGCCTGCTCCAGCAGGCGTTGCGTGCGTTGGCGTTGGGTTTTGACGGAAAGGTCCCTGAGCTGCGCTTGCGCGCGGGCCACCAGCGCGTCGGACCGTTGGAGCAGCCCCTGGTACTCGCTGAGTTGGCGGTTGAGGTTCTCACGCTGCTGGGCGGTTTCGGCATCCTCTTCGGGTTCGCCTTCTCCAGGGGCCGGACCCAGCGCTTCGAGCTGCGCGCGTACCGGCGTCAGGCGTTCCTTCAAGAGGCTGTCTATGTCCTGCGCCTGCTTGATGATCTGCTCGAGCCGGGTGCGGATTTCCTCCTGCTGATTGCGCGAGAGTTCGTCCTTGTCGATCTGCTCGCGCAGCGTATCGAGCGAGAGCGACCAGCGTTGTTCGCGCTGCTGGAGTTCCTGGAGGCTCTGTGCTCCGGCATCGAGCGGGAGCAACAAAGCCGCCAGCAGCAGCATGAGCCCGACGCTTCTTTGAAAAGCTCTCAGGATCCCTGGACCTTGCCGCATTCCTCGCTCTCTCCCGCTCGCTGGTGGTGTCGGCGGAAAAGAGCATAACGAGGGGGCCGCGGTGAGGCGACCCCCTCGCTTGCAACTCTTTCGTGACCGTGGAGAGGGGCCGCCGTCACGCCGCCTTGCGGTGAACGGGCAGAGAGAAATCGATCTCCGGCCCCTTGGGCACCACGCCGGTCGGATTGATGGTCTCGTGACTGACGTAGTAGTGCTGCTTGATGTGGTGGAGGTTCACGGTCTCCGCCACGCCCGGCTGCTGATAGAGGTCGCGGGTGTAGGCCCAGAGGTTGGGATAATCCACGATCCGCTTCAGGTTGCACTTGAAGTGGCCGACGTAGACCGGATCGAAGCGCACCAGCGTGGTGAAGAGCCGCCAGTCGGCCTCGGTGATTTGGTCGCCGGTCAAGTAGCGCTGGCCGGAGAGCCTTTCTTCCAAGCCGTCCAAGGTCTCGAAGAGCTCGCTCACCGCCTCCTCGTAGGCCTTCTGCGCGGTCGCGAAGCCGGCCTTGTAAACGCCGTTGTTGACCTTGTGGTAGACCTCCTCGTTGACCGCGTCGATCTCCCCGCGCAGGGCTTCCGGGTAGAAATCGCCCGGCTTGGCGCCGGCCTCGTCGAAGGCGCTGTTCAGCATGCGGATGATCTCCGCCGATTCGTTGCTGACGATGGTTTCCTTCTTGGTGTCCCAAAGGACAGGCACGGTCACCCGGCCGGTGTAGGCGGGATCGGCCTTGGTGTAGAGCTCATGGAGGCGGGTGAAGCCATAGAGCGGCTCGGCCGTCGCGCCGTCCTCCTCCCGGAACTCCCAGCCTTCGGAGCCCATGTACCAATGGACGATGGAGACCGGGATCATCTCCTCCAGCCCCTTGAGCTTGCGGAAGATCAAGGTGCGGTGCGCCCAGGGGCAGGCAAGCGAGACGTAGAGGCGGTAGCGCCCCGGCTCCGCCTTGAAGCCGGACGCGCCGTCCGCCGTCACCCAGTCGCGAAAGCTGCTTTCCTGGCGCTTGAAGCGCCCGCCGGTTGATTTCGTGTCGTACCACTTGTCGTGCCAGACACCGTCTACCAAGAGACCCATGGTCGGCTCCTTTCTCTTACTTCTTTAGTCCTTCAGGCCCTGGGGCCGCCCCGGTCAAGGGACGGCCGGGACGTCCACGAGCAGCAGCTCGCTGTCCTCCAGGGCTTCGATCTCGACTTTTGCGGGGCCGGTGACCGCGACGCCGTCGCGGGCCGCGGCTTCCTGGCCGTTCACCTGCAGGCGGCCCACCGCCGCGACCAGATAGGCCGAGCGGCCCCGCCCGACCTCGTGGGTCACGCTCTGACCGGCGGTCAGGGCGGCGCCCAGGACTGCGGCGTCCTGCTGTATCGGCAGCGCGCCTTCGTCCTCGCGGCGGCCGGAGGCCAGCGGCACCAGGCGGGCGGCCCGCTCCGCCTTGGGAAAGCGGCGCTGTTCCCAGCGCGGCTCGATGCCGGTCTGGTTCGGACGCACCCAGATCTGGAAGATCTGCGTGGTGTCGTCCTCTTCGTTGAACTCGGCATGCAGGATGCCCTTACCCGCCGACATCACCTGGACGTCGCCCGCTTCGGTGCGGCCTTCGTTGCCGAGGTGGTCGCGGTGGGTGATGGCCCCTTTGCGCACATAGGTGATGATCTCCATGTCGCGGTGGCCGTGAAGCTCGAAGCCCCGGCCCGGCTGGATGGTGTCGTCGTTCCAGACCAAGAGCGCGCCGTGGCCCAGGCGATTGGGATCGTAGTAGTGGCCGAAGCTGAAGTGATGATGGGCCTTCAGCCAATCGTTCTCGAAGCCGCCCAACTCGGCGAAGCGACGTACTTCAAGCATGATTCTCACTCCTTCTTTGAAAGGCGGCCGTCAGCCGTGAAGCTTCTTGGCGATGGTCGCCACGTGTTCGCCCTGAAAACGGGCGAGTTCCAGTTCGTTGTCCGAGGGCATGCGGCTGCCGTCGCCCTTGGCCAGAGTGGTCGCGCCGTAGGGCGTGCCGCCGCTGATCTCCTCCATCTCCTGCAGGCCCGGCGCGGAGTAGGGCAGGCCCACGATCACCATGCCGTGGTGCAGCAGGGTGGTGTGGAAGGAGGTGATGGTGGTTTCCTGGCCGCCGTGCTGCGTGGCGGTGGAGGCGAAGACGCTGCCGACCTTTCCGATCAGCTTGCCTTCGGCCCAGAGCCCGCCGGTCTGGTCCAGGAAGTTGCGCATCTGACTGGCCATGTTGCCGAAGCGGGTGGGCGTTCCGAAGATCACCGCATCGTAGTCGGCCAGTTCGCCCGGAGAGGCGATCTCGGCGGCCTGCTCGGTCTTCATGCCCGACTTCTCGGCCACCTCCTGCGGCACCAGTTCGGGCACGCGCTTGACGGTGACCTCGACGCCCTCGACGCCTTTCGCGCCCTTGGCGACGGCTTCGGCCATCTTTTCGATGTGGCCGTAGGAGGAATAGTAAAGAACAAGAAGCTTGGTCATCTCTGTGAACTCCCGGTTTCAAGATCGCTTTTGCCCGCTTGGGCCTCGTCCAAAGAGATAGGACTTGAACGATAAGGAAACTATTGGGTAAAAAGGAAAATTATTGTTTCTTGAGATGAACAATCGTTGTGCTTGAGCGCCTCACCGAACTCGCCACCTTCGCCGCCGTCGTGGAGCAGGGCAGCTTTACCGGCGCTGCGCGCGAGCTTTCGATCTCCAAGCCGGTGGTCTCCAAGCGAATCGCCCGGCTTGAGGATTCCTTCGGCCTGCGGCTTCTCAACCGGACCACGCGCCGCCTTTCGACGACCGAGGCCGGAGAAGCGCTCTACGAGCGTTGCCGCCATCTGCTTTCCGAAGTGGAGGAAGCGGAGTCGGCCCTCAGGCCGCTCGCCAGCGCGCCCAGGGGCCGCCTGCGCCTCAATGCCCCGGTCTCCTTCGGGGTTCTCCATCTGACGCCTTGCCTGCCGGATTTCCTGCGCCGCTATCCGGAGATCGAGGTGGAGCTGACGCTCAGCGATCAGCGCATCAATCTGGTGGAGGAGGGGGTCGATCTGGCGATTCGCATCTCCGATCTGGAAGACTCCAGTTTGCGCGCTCGGAAGCTCGCGCCAAGCGAGCGGATCCTCTGCGCGAGCCCCGAGTACCTCGCCCGCCATGGCGCGCCGCAGAAGCCGGAGGACCTGCGCGACCACGCCTGCCTCACCTACGCCTACCAGCGCTCCGGCAACCGCTGGACCTTTCGCAACAGCAGCGGGAAGCGGCGCCAGGTGACGGTCTCCGGGCCGCTCAGCGCCAACAACGGGGATGCCCTGCGGACGGCCTGCGAGGCGGGATTGGGCATCGCCCTCCTGCCCGAGTTTCTGGCGGGCGACGCCTTCCGGGCGGGGCGGCTGGTCTGCGTGCTGCCCGATTGGCGCGACCTTGCCGCGACGGCGGTGCATGCGGTCTATCCGGCCGGTCGCAACCTTTCGCCCAAGGTCCGGGTCTTCATAGACTTCCTGGCCACGCGTTTCGGGCCGGAACCCTATTGGCGGGTGAAGCTGCCGAAAGGCTGAGCGTGTTTTTCGCGTGGTGCGCGCCTCAGAGCTATGATAGGGAAAGAACGAGCCATTCAGGATCACCCGGGAAAGCCACGTTCAGTGACCAAGCTTCTTCGACTCCGACGACGACGACAGCACCTGCCGTCCCGCCTTCCGGCGGACCGCAGCCTGCGCCGCGTCTGACCGAGCCGAAGCCGCCAGCTTCCCCGGTTCCCCGCCAACACCGTCGAGACCGCCAGACCGCTCGACCGCGAACAGGGGACCAGATGACAGCTTCCAAGGACAGCCAACGCGGCGCGAAACCGCAAAAGGGCGCTGACAGCCACCAGCGCCTGACTTCTTGGAGTCCTGGAAGAATGTCATACGAAATCCTGCCGCAGCGCGACGGCGATGCGAAGAAGATCGAAACCCTCCTGGACCGGACCTTCGGGCCGGACCGCCACCAGAAGACGGTCTACCGCCTGCGCCAGGGGGTCGAGCCCCTGGAGGGCCTCAGTCACGTCGCCGTGGACGAAGACGGCCAGCTTCTGGGGACCTTGCGCTTCTGGCCCATCGTGATCGGCAAGACCGCCACGCCCGCGATCCTTTTCGGCCCCATCGCCGTGGAGCCCTCGCTTCAGGGCAAGGGGATCGGGCGCGCCCTGTTGCGCCACGGCCTCGCCGAGGCGAAGCACCTGGGACACCACATCTGCGTTTTGGTGGGCGACCCGGCCTACTACGGCCCCTATGGCTTCGAGAACGCCGTGGCGCGGCGGCTGCGCCTGCCCGGTCCGGTCGAACCGGAACGCTTCCAGGTGTTCGAGCTGACCCCGGGCGCGCTCTCCGGCGTCTCCGGCATGATCGGGAAGGCTGACGGGACTGCGGCGGTCAGCGCCCCTCGCGCTGCCAGGCGAAGCTCAGCGCCCCCAGCGTGAGCAGCAGCAGCGCGAGGCCGGGCAGCAGAGAGGTCCGCTTCACCCCCGTGACGCGGTAGGCGCCCCGGTCGATCAGGCCCATCCAGTTCCGCCCCGCCCGGTCGCGGCCCGGCCGCACCTCGCGCAGGTCCGGCCAGTCCCGCTCGGAGACCCGCGCGCTCAGCCCGCCGCTCGCCTCGACCCAGGGCGCCAGACGCTCGGGCGTCGAACGCAGGTCCTGATACTCAAGCGGATTGAGCGAGCCCGCTGTCGCGAGCGCCGTCATCTCTCCATCGAAGACACGGTAGAGACCGGTCTGGGAGACCGGCAGGCTGGCGCGCATGCGCCCGCTCTCGTCCGGCGCCATCGCAAAGGTGATCTCCTGACCATCGGGACGTGTTACGGTCACCTGCCGCTCTTCGGGCGACAGGGACCGTCTTTCGATCACCAGTTCCTCGCCCTTGACCTCGGCGCGCAGGTCTTCCTCCTCCAGCGCCGGTTCCTTCATCAGCCAGTGGGCGATCCGCCGCGTCAGTTCGGCCTGTGGTCCGCCGCCGTCGTAACCGCGCGCCCAGAGCCAGAGGTGGTCGCTCGCCAACTGCGCCACGCGGCCTTCGCCGACACGGTCGAGCAGCAGCAGGGGCTTGCCGTTGTTCCCGGTCATCAGCACCTCGCCGCGCCGCGCCTCCACATCGATCTGGCGGAACCAGCGACCCCAGGCGGGATCCGCGGCGTCGCCGTCCAGGCCCGCCGTCACCGGGTGGCGCCGGCCGACACCGGTCAGGGCCGGCTTGTAGGGGCCTTCGATCACCCTGCCGCTGGGCTCGCCGGGCAGCACCAGGCCAAGCGGCGTGCGGTAGAGCGAGAGGGGCGAGGCGAAGGCGGGACCCGCCGCCTCCAGCAGGGCGCCGCCCTCGCGCACGAAGCGCGCCACGTTGCCGAGGTAGAGCTGCGGCAGCACCCCACGGCGGCGGTAGCGGTCGAAGATGATGAGGTCGAACTCCTCCAGCTTCACCTCGAAGAGCTCGCGGGTCGGAAAGGCGATCAGCGAGAGTTCGCGGATCGGCGTTCCATCCTGCTTTTCGGGCGGGCGGAGAATGGTGAAATGCACCAGATCGATGGAGGGATCGGATTTCAGCAGGTTGCGCCAGGCCCGCTCGCCCGAGTGCGGCTCGCCGGACACCAAGAGTACGCGCAGCCGCTCGCGCACGCCGCGCACCTCCACCGCCGCGCGGTTGTTGACCAGGGAGAGTTCGCCGGGCCCGGGCTCGACCTCCAGGTCCAGGACGCTGCGCCCGCGCCGGTCGAGCTCGAAGGTGATCTCGCTCTCCTCGCCGATCGGCACCAGCAGACTGGTCTCCGGCTTGCCCGGCTGGCGCAGCACCAGGCGCGCCTGCCCGTCCAGCCCGCTGCCGGGCGGCGGGCCACCCAGATCGTCGACCCGCACCGTCAGGCTGAGCGGCTTGCCGATCAGCCCGTAGGCGGGGGCCTGGGTCACGGTGAGGCGGCGGTCGCTTTCCTGCGGCCGGCCGGTCAGCAGCAGATGGAGCGGGGCGTCGAAGCCCAGCGCTTGCAAGTCCGTCCCGCCGTCCAGCTCCTGGCCGAGATCGTGAATCTGTCCGTCACTGACCAGCAGGACGGCGGCCAGCTGTCCTTCGGGAATCTCGGCCAGCGCCCGGCGCAGCGGACGTTCGAGGTTGGAGCCTTCGCGGCGAAGCTGGCCTTCCTCTCCGAAGGGGACGCGCCGCACCTCCAGGTTCTCGAAGTTGGCGAACTCGCTTTCCAGGTAGCGCTCCAGTTCGGCGATCTGTTCCGGGCGCTCCTCAATGGTCTGGCTGGCGCTGCGGTCGAGCATCATCAGGACCACGTTGGGCAGGCTCTCGCGCTCCTCGCTCACCAGGGCCGGGTTGGCGAGCGCGCCCAGGCCGATCAGCACGAAGAGCAGGCGCAGCCAGCCCCCGCGCGCAGACCGCAGCAGGCCGAGCGCAGCCACGCCGAGGCAGACCACCGCAAGCGCGATCAGGACCGGGATCGGCAGGAGCGGCGAAAAGGCGATGCTGACGGCGCTTCCGGTCATGCTCGAACCCCCCTCATTGCCCGAGCCTTTCCAGGATGTAGGGAATGTGCACTTGATCGGCCTTGTAGTTGCCCGTCATGGCGTACATCACGAGGTTGATGCCGACGCGGAAGGACATCTCGCGCTGGGTGTTGCCGCCGACCATGGGAAAGAGCGGCCGCCCCGCGGAATCGATGGCCCAGGCGCCGGCCCAGTCGTTGGAGGTCACGATCACCGAGGCGACGCCGTCGTTCTGGTCATCGCCCACCGTTTCGACCCAGAGCGAAGGCGAGGTGAAGCGGCCGGGGAAGTCCTGCAGCAGGTAGAAGGCCTTGGTCATGACGTGATCCGGCCCGATCTGACCCAGCGGCGGAATCTCCAGCCCGGCGGTCAGACGCCTGAGCGAGGCCTCTCCGGGAGAGACGAGACCGCCGAATCCCTGGCCCGCGCGCTCTTCGCGCAGGTCGAAGACGATGGTGCCGCCGTTCCTCAAATAGTCGCTGACCGCCTGCTGGGCGAGACTGTCGAGCGGCCTTTGCTGCGCTGTGACCGGCCAGTAGAGCAGCGGGAAGAAAGCCAGCTCGTCGCGCCCCGGCGTCACGCCAAAGGGCTCCGCGGCTTCGATGGAGGTGCGCGCCACCAAGATCTCCGACAGTCCGGTCAAACCCGCGTGGCTGACGCGGTCCACCGCGGGAACGCCGGTCAGGACGTAGGCGAGCCGCGTGTCGGTCGTCGCTTGCAAAGCAAAGGCTTGCGGGTCCTCCGGCGGCAGGTTCTGCGCCAGCGCGTTCAGCGGCGCCAGCGCGGTCAGCGGCAACAGGGCGAGGCCCAAAGCCGCTGCCTGGGCCGCCGGTCTGAAGCCGCGCAGCAGGCCGCGCAGCCAGAGCGCCACCAGCAGGTCGAGGGACGCGAGCAGCAAGGCCGCGGCGAGAAGCCAGGGCATCAGGTCCCGCTCCCGGCTGGCCTCGTAACCGGTGAGGGCGACGCCCGAGGGCAGGTTGGAAAGGGGCTGCAAAGTGTCGAGAGCAGGCGCGAGATTGAGCGCGCGGCGCTGCTGGGAATCCCCGTAGATGCCGGCAGGGGTGGCGGGGTTCGGCAGTTGCGGCGCCTCGCCCTCGAGACTCGAGATGGCGGTCGCTTCCGGCCAGGCCGGCGTCAGGCGACCGTAGCCGTCCAGCAGTTGCAGGGGCGGCAGGCTGGCCCCTTCGTCGCCTTGCGCGCCGACGCCCTCGCTGAGATCGATCAGGCGGCGCAGCATCTCCACGAAGAGCCCGGAGATCGGCAGGGTGCCCCAGTCACGGTTTGCCGAGGTATGGATCAGGACGTTCCAGCCCTCGCCAAGGGCGAGTCCGGGGCGAAGGGCGCAAGACCGCTGTCCTGGTCCCAGGAAAGGCTGCCGGTCAGCACCCGGTCGCCTTGACGCAGGCGCACGGGAAGCAGGAGCGGATCCTCCTGGCTGCCCGGCGGCGGCACCGCCGCGGTCAGCCGCGGCCCGGCGAAGCGCAGAAGCAGGCCGCCGCGCTCCATCCAGTCCTCGATCCGCTGGCGCTCATCGGGGGTCAGGCGGCCCACGTCGGCCAACACCAGAACGGAGAGGTCGCGCGACAGCAGGTCCTGGATGGAACCGCGCCGCAGCTCGGTGAAGGGCGCGAGCGCCCGTTCCAGGAAGAAGAGCTCGCCCAGCAGGGGACGCTCGGCTTCGACGCCGTCGGCTGCGTAGAGTCCCACGGGCCGCCGCCGCCAGCGGTCGTCGAGCAGCGCCACCGCACCCGCTCCGCCGCCGCCCGCGCCGGAGACGGCCAGACGGACCGCTTCGTTGCGCAGCTCAAGCGGCAGGTTGAAGCGGGCTTGCGCCTCCGTGGCGCCGGGTTCGAAGCGGGCTTCCGCGCGGCCGAGGAAGCGCCCGTCCTCCGCGAAGGCGTCGACCGCCACGATCTCGGGCAGTTCGCTCTCGGCGCGGCGCAACTCCGTTGAAAGCTCCGCACTGCCGCGCTCGGGCGGCAGAAGCAGCTTGGCGAGCCCGCCCGGCGCGTGGCTCAGCACGGTGAGCGAGCCAAGCCGCTGGAGCGTCCTGGCCAACTCCTCGTCGGCGGGATGGGCGAGGCCGTCGGAGAGCCAGACCACCTGCGCAGAGCCTTCAAGGCTAAGGTTGCGCGCCGCCGTCACCAGCGCGCCGCGCTCGCTGGGCCAGGGCTTGGGCTCCAGCGTGGCGAGGCGCTCGGCCGCCTCACCGGGCGACAGCAGATCGGAGAAGAAGGGTGCTGCGCCATCCTGCGCGGGCGCAGTGGACGCCAGCACCACGGCGCGATTCTGCCGCTCGGCCTGTTCGAGCAGCGCGCCCCAGGCCTCCTGCCGGTCCTGCCAGCGCGGGGCGGCGGCCCAGCCGTCGTCGATCACCAGCACCAGCGGACCGCTGCCCGACATGCGCGCCGTGGGATTGAGCAGCGGCTGCGCGGAAGCCAGGATCAACAAGGCGGCGATGGCAAGGCGCAAGAGCAGGATCCACCAGGGCGTGCGCGCCGGTGTCTCCTCTCGCGGATGCAGGCCGAAGAGAAGCCGAAGCGCGGGGAAGCTTTGGCTCTTGGGCGCGGGCGGCGTCAGCCTCAACAAGAGCCACAGGGCCGGCAGCGCGATCAGCGCAAAGAGCAGCGCCGGCTGGGCGAAGGCGATAAGGCCCAGATCCAGCATCAGCGGTTCTCCAGCGCTGTGACGGAAAGCGCCTGATGCAGGGCGAGCAGGGTCGGCTCGGCTGGGCGCTCCGTGATGTGGAGGCTGTAGCCCCAGCCGACCGAGGCGGCGAAGTCGCGCAACGCCGCCTGCAGGCGCTCGACCCGGTCGAGATAGTCGTCGCGCACGGATTCGACCCGCGAGAGCAGCCAGCTTTCCTCGCCCTCAAGCCCGTCGAAGCGCAAACGGCCCTTGTAGGGCAGGGCGAGTTCGGCCGGGTCCAGGACCTGCACAAGATGGCCGCGCAGCCCGGCGGTCAGGAAGTGGCGCAGCCGAGCCTCCAGCGCTGCCGGGTCCTCCAGGAAATCGCTCACCAGGATCAGTTGGGCGTGGCGCGGCAGGTGGCGCAGCGGCGGCAGCCCGGCGTCGGGCGCATCGCTTGTCGAGAGGTCGGAAAGACGGGCCGCGAGGCTGGCGAGCGCACCGCGCCCGCTCCTCGGCGGCTGGTCGCTGCCGAGCAGTGCGACCCGCTCGCCCGCGCGGACCATCAGGATCGCCAGAGCCATGGCGATCACCCGCGCGCGTTCCAGCTTCGCCGGCAGGGCCTCGCCCGAGCGCCAGGCCATGGAGGGTGAAGGATCCACCCAGATCCAGGCCGACTGCGCGGCCTCCCACTCCAGCTCGCGCACGAAGATCCGGTCACCCTTGGCCGACTGCCGCCAGTCGATCTGCTGCAGGGGGTCGCCGGTCTCGTACTGCCGGAACTGCCAGAAGGTCTCGCCCTGGCCGACGCGCCGCCGCCCGTGGACGCCCTGGGCCACGGTGTTGGCGACCCGCTCCGCGGACAGCAGCAGCGCGGGCAGCCGCGCGGCCCGCTGCTCGCCCTGCTGGCGCAGGGCCAGCGCGGCGCGGGTCTGGTGCCTATGGGACGCGGGGTTGCTCACCGTCCGGTTCGTTCCTTGCTCTCGCCTCTATGGTCCGCCCGCCTCAGGCGTGCGGGGCGGTCAGACGCTCGATCACGTCGTCGATGGTCACGCCCTCGGCGCGGGCCGCGAAGGTCAGGGCCATGCGGTGGCGCAGCACCGGGGCGGCGAGGTTGACCACATCGTCGATGGAAGGCGCAAAGCGGCCCTCAATGACGGCGCGGGCGCGCACCGCCAGCATCAGCGCCTGACTGGCGCGCGGACCGGGGCCCCAGGCCACCTGGTTCTGAATCTCCGAAAGCTCGCTGTGCTCGGGCCGGCCGGAGCGCACGATGGAGAGGATCGCCTCGACCACCTTGTCGCCCACCGGCACGCGGCGCACCAGGCCCTGCGCCTCGATCAACTCCTCGGCGGACATGATCTGGCGCGCGCCGGTCTGCTTCGAGCCGGTGGTCTCGATCAGCATGCGCCGCTCGGCGTCGAGGTCAGGATGATCGACGTCGATCTCCATGAAGAACCGGTCGAGCTGCGCCTCGGGAAGCGGGTAGGTGCCTTCCTGCTCCAGAGGGTTCTGGGTCGCCAGCACGTGGAAGGGCGTGGGCAGCTCACGCGGCTGGCCGCTGACCGTCACGCGGTGTTCCTGCATGGCCTGAAGCAGGGCCGACTGGGTGCGCGGGCTGGCGCGGTTGATTTCGTCGGCCATGAGAAGCTGGCAGAAGACCGGCCCCTCGATGAAGCGGAAGGAGCGGCGGCCGGAGTCGTCCACCTCCAGCACCTCGGACCCCAGGATGTCGGCGGGCATCAGGTCGGGCGTGCACTGCACCCGCTTGTCCTCCAGCCCGAAGACCGTGCCGAGAGTCTCCACGAGCCGGGTCTTCGCCAATCCCGGCACGCCGACCAGAAGGCAGTGCCCGCCGGCGATCAGCGTGATCAACGTGCGCTCGATGACTGTTTCCTGGCCGAAGATCACCTCGCCGATCGCGCCGCGAACCTCTTGCAGGCGCTGGCCGAGGGCTTCGACGCGCGCGGCGACTTCTTCGTCCGCCAGGGCGCCGTTCGGGCCGGTTTCGGGATTGTCGGTCATGCTCATGTAGCTGGAAGCCTCCCATCTCACGAAGGGCCGGCAGCCTTTGGGTGGCTGTACGCCCGTCTCTCAATCACCATATTGTACTTATATCAACATGGCTAAAAGGTGGCCGATGGGGAAGGCCCGGCCATCAAAAGATAGTGAATAACGAGGAAATGACGGACGAGGGAACGAGAAACGAGACTGCGGCGGGCGCTCGCCCGCTGATGTTCGATGGAGACATCGACATGCGAATCGCGCGGGACGGCACTTGGTATTATCAAGGAACGCCGATCAAGCGTGAGCGTCTGGTGCGTCTTTTCGCCAGCGTTCTGATGCGCGACGAGAACGGCGACTTTTTTCTGAAGACCCCCGTCGAGCGGGCCCGCATCGAGGTCGAGGACGCCCCTTTCGTGGCGGTGGAGATGATGCGCGAGGGCGAGGGGCGGAGCCAGACGCTGACCTTCCGCAGCAACCTTGATGAGACGGCGGCGGCGGGCGCGGATCATCCGCTGCGCGTCGCGGAAGACCCGGAGAGTGGCGAACCCAGCCCTTACGTGGAGATCCGCGACGGGCTGGAGGCGCTCTTGACCCGCTCGGTCTACTACGACTTGGCCGAGCTGGCCGAACCCGCCGACGAGGACCCCGATTGCCTGGGCGTTTGGAGCGGCGGGCTGTTCTTTCCGCTGGGGCCGGCGCGATGATCTCAGCCGAGGACATCCTGGCGCGCCTCCAGGCGCCGCGTAAGACCGCGCGCCGCGCATCGCCCATGAGCGCCGAGGAACAGGCCCTGCTGGCCGAGCGCCCGAGGGGCGACCACGACCTCAACCCCGAGTTCTTCGATCCGGCGCGCAGCCTGACGCCCGCCGCCGTGCTGGTGCCGTTGGTGCTGCGCGAACAGGAACCGTCGATCCTCTTGACCCAACGCACCGACCATCTGCGCGACCACGCCGGCCAGATATCCTTCCCGGGCGGCCGCCTGGAGGAGTGCGACGCCCATGCAGAGGCCTGCGCCCTGCGCGAGACCGAGGAGGAGATCGGGCTGCATCCCCGCCATATCGAGCTTTTGGGCCGCCTCGACGTCTATCTGACCCGCACGGGGTTCGAGGTGACGCCGGTCGTCGGTCTGGTGCGTCCGCCCTTCGATCTGGAGCTGGACAGCTTCGAGGTGGCTTCGGTCTTCGAGGCGCCCTTGAGCTTTTTTCTGAACCCGGAGAACAGACGGCTCCACAGCCGCGTCTGGCAGGGTAAGGAGCGGCACTTTTATGTCTATCCCTACCAAGAGCACTTCATCTGGGGCGCCACGGCGGGCATGCTCTCCAATCTGGCCGAGATTCTGGGCGATCCGCTCGATCCCGGCGCGTGATCGAAAAAGAGGGCGGCGATGCAGCCGGTCGAGACCGTCGAACTGAAGGACTGGATGACGGGCAGCGCCGTCACGGCCGTGCTGGCCGCCCTGGCCGCAGGCGGGGCCGAGGCGCGCTTCGTCGGCGGCTGCGTGCGCGATTCCCTGGCCAGCAGACCGATCCGCGATATCGACATCGCCACCCCGGCCCGGCCCGAACGCGTCGTGGAGCTGATCGAGGCTGCTGGCCTGAAGGCCGTGCCGACCGGTCTCGACCACGGCACCGTCACCGCGGTCGCGGAGCACCAGCCCTTCGAGATCACCAGCCTGCGCGAGGACATAGAGACCGACGGGCGGCGGGCCAAGGTCGCCTTCACCGACGATTGGGAGGCCGACGCCGCGCGCCGCGACTTTACCTTCAACGCCCTTTCCCTGGCGCCCGACGGGCGGCTCTACGATCCCTTCGAGGGGCGCGTTGACCTGACGGCGGGGCGAGTGCGCTTCGTCGGCGATCCCGTGGCGCGCATCCGTGAGGACTACTTGCGCATCCTGCGTTTCTTCCGCTTCCAGGCGCACTACGGCAGGGAGGAACCCGACCGGGAGACCTTGGAGGCGATCCGGGCCGAGGCGGCGGGCATCGACGGGCTGTCCGGCGAGCGCCTGCGGGTCGAGATGCTGAAGCTGCTGGCGGCGGCGGATCCCTATCCCGCGCTGGCGGCCATGCGCGACAGCGGTGCGCTGGCCCGGGTGCTGCCCCAGGCCGATCTGACGGCGCTCGCTTGCTTGCTGGGGCTGGAGCCCAGGCCCGATCCCCTTCTGAGGCTCGCCGCCCTCCTGCCTGCCGACGAGGCGGCGCTGCGCGCCACGGCTCAGCGCCTGCGCCTCTCCAACGCCGAACGCGACCGTCTGCTGACGCTCTCGGCGCCGGGTCTGGCACTCACCTTGAAGAGTTCGCGCGAAGACCTGCGTCTGGGCGCCTACCGCCTGGGGCGGGAGAGCCTGGAGGATATCCTGCTTCTCTCCGCCGCGCGCACGGCGGCCGAGGGCGCGGACCTCAAGGAAGCCTTGACGCGTCTGGGCGGTTGGACCGCCCCGCGGTTTCCCTTGCAGGGGCGCGACCTCTTGGAGCTCGGGTGCGAGCCCGGCCCCGCCTTGGGACGGACCCTGAAGGCCCTGGAAGACTGGTGGATCGCAGAGGACTACGCGCCGGACCGCGAGGCTTGCCTCGAAGAGGCGAAGCGCAGACTGAGCCGGAGGTAACGGCTCGGATGCTCAGTAGTAGGCGTGTTCCTTGAACAGCGGGTCGACCGAGCCGCCCCAGCGGGTCTCGAAGGCGCGCAGCTTCTCCTCCGCCGGCGTCATGCCGCTTTCCGCCGTGCGCAGCAGGCTTTCCAGATACTGGCGCTCGTCGTAGCCGGAGTGGCTCATGCGGTCGCGCGCGGCCAGTCCGGCACTGGAGATCTTCAGCACGTCGAGCGCGATGTCCTGAAGGCTCCGGCCCGCGACCTGCGCCTGGAGGCCGAGGCGCGGCGTCTCGTCGCGCAGCTTCTGATGATCCTCGTGGGTCCAGTCCTTCACCAGGTCCCAGGCCGCGTCCAGGCTGGCGCTGTCGTAGAGCAGCCCGACCCAGAGCGCGGGCAGGGCGCAGAGCGACTTCCAGGGCCCGCCGTCGGCGCCGCGCATCTCCAGGAAACGCTTCAGCCGCACCTCGGGGAAGACCGTGGTCAGGTGATCCGCCCAATCGCTCATGGTCGGGGTCTCGCCGGGCAGCCCGGGCAGCTTTGCGTCCATGAAATCGCGGAAGGACTGGCCCGCGACGTCCAGGTACTTGCCCTCCCGGTAGACGAAGTACATGGGGACGTCGAGGATGTAGTCGACGTAGCGCTCGAAGCCCATGCCTTCCTCGAACACGAAGGGCAGGATGCCGCAGCGGTCCGGGTCGGTGTCTGTCCAGATATGACTGCGGTAGGAGGTGAAGCCGTTGGGCTTGCCCTCGGTGAAGGGCGAGTTGGCGAAGAGCGCCGTCGCCACGGGCTGCAGGGCCAGCGAGGTTCGGAACTTCTTCACCATGTCGGCTTCGCTGGCGAAGTCCAGGTTCACCTGCACGGTGCAGGTGCGCAGCATCATGTCCAGGCCGAGACTGCCCTTGGTCGGCATGTAGCGCTGCATGATGCCGTAGCGCCCCTTGGGCATCCAGGGAATCTCCTCGCGCTTCCACTTGGGGTCGAAGCCGAGCCCGACCATTCCGATCTTGAGCGGCTGGGCCACCTGCCGCGCCTGATCCAGATGGTCGTTCACCTCCGCGCAGGTCAGGTGAAGGTTCTCCAGCGGCGCGCCGGAAAGCTCCAACTGGCCGCCCGGCTCCAGCGTGATGTTGCAGGCGTCCTTCTGGAGGGCGATGACCTTGCCCTCCTCCTCGATGGGCGTCCAACCGAAGGAGTCGCGTAGGCCTTCCAGGACGGCGCGGATCGAGCGCTCGCCCTCGTAGGGCAGGCGGCGGAAGGACTCCAGGCAGTAGGCGAACTTCTCATGCTCGGTGCCGATGCGCCATTGCTCGGCGGGCTTGCAGCCCGCTTCAAGGTACTCGACGAGCTGGGCCTTGCTCGTGATGGGCTCACCCTTCGACTGCGGCGGTGCGGACATGGCTGGGCGGGTTCCTCGGGAAAATCAGAACTCAAACTAATTGGTCGGCCTAGGAGGCCGGCGCAACCCTGATGTCGGGCCGGTCGCGCCAATCGCCGCAGAGCGCCTGGGCGAGCGCGAGCGCTGCGAGCGCGGCGGTGTCGGCCCTGAGAATCCGGGGGCCCAGATTCACAGGCGTAACAAAGGGGAGTTCAACCAGCGCGTCAAGCTCGGAGCGGGCGAAGCCACCCTCAGGCCCGGTCATCACGCCCAAGGGGCCGGGCGTCTCGCCGATCTCGCTCAGGGCTTCGGCGATGGGGCGCGCCGGGCCGAACTCCGCGCAGAGGATCAAGCGCCGCTCGGCGGGCCAGGTCTCGGCGAGATTCGCGAACTTGATGGGCTCGGCCACCTCCGGCACGGTCAGGCGCTCGCACTGCTCGGCGGCCTCGCGGGCGTTGGCGGCCAGGCGTTCTGTGTTGACCCGGCTGACGTCGGTGAAGCGGGTGATGACCGGCAGCAGGCGCGAGCAGCCGATCTCGGCCGCCTTCTCGGCCAGGAAGTCGATGCGCCCGCGCTTGATCGGCGCGAAGGCGAGCCAGAGGTCGGGTTCGGGTATCTGCGGGCGGCGTTGCTCCAGAACCTCCAGCGAGGCCCAGCCCTTGCCCAGACCCTCGATGCGGGCCAGCCATTCCCCGTCGCGCCCATTGAAGACCGCGAGCCGCGCGTCCTGACCGAGCCGAAGCACCGAGCGCAGGAAGTGCGCGCGGGCGTGATCCAGGCCGATCTTCGCCCCCTGGGTCAGCGGCTCCTCCACGAAAAGCCGCGTTGCGATCTTCTTTTCCTGCGGGCTTTCAGACATCTGCCCTTGAACCTCTTGGCCGCAGCGCTCATTGATTGGTGCCATGAGGATTAGCGCATGAGCCTTCAGAAGGGAACAAGCGGAAGCGGTCCGCTCTATCTTGGCGTGAGCCGCGCCGACGCCAGCGACACGCGCCGCGACCACTGGGCCTTCCGTCTGACGCCGGAGAGCTGGCACCCCTATCTGCTGCTGATGCGCTTCGATCGGCCGATCGGAAGCTGGTTGCTGCTCTGGCCCGGCTGGTGGGCCATCACGCTGGCCTGTCTCCATCAGGGCCGGGCTCCCGACCTTCGGCTGCTGCTGCTCTTCGGGCTCGGCGCGGTCCTGATGCGCGGGGCGGGCTGCGTGGTCAACGACCTCTGGGACCGGGACATCGACGCCAAGGTGGCGCGCACCGCAACGCGGCCGCTGGCCAGCGGCAGGATCCGCGCCCGCCACGCGCTGCTGTTCCTGATCGGGCTGCTTTCGGTTTCCTTCCTGATCCTGCTGCAGTTGTCGCCCACGGCGATCTGGCTGGGCGTGGCCTCGCTGGCGCTGGTCGCGGCATATCCCTTCATGAAGCGCGTCACCTACTGGCCGCAGGCCTTCCTGGGGCTGACCTTCAACTGGGGCGCGCTGATGGGCTGGGCGGCGGTGACCGACTCTCTCGCACTGCCCGCCCTGCTGCTCTATCTGGGCGGCCTCTGCTGGACGCTCGGGTACGACACGATCTACGCCTATCAGGACCGCGACGACGACCTCTTGATCGGCGTGAAGTCCTCGGCGCTGCGCCTGGGCGAGGGCTCGCGGCCCTGGCTCTTCGGTTTCTACGGGCTGGCCCTGGCGCTCTTCGCCGCGGCGGCCCTGACGGTCGGTGTGGGGCCGCTCTTTTGGCTCGGCTGGCTGGCGGCGGCGGCGCAGGCCGCCTGGCAGGTCGGCACCATGAACAGCGACCGGCCGCGCAACTGCCTGACCCGTTTCCAGTCGAACAAGGTCTTCGGACTGCTGCTCTGGCTGGGATTTTTGGGAGGCCTGCTGTGAAGCCTGCCGATCCCCGGCGCTTCATCGAGGACAACACGGCGATAGAGAGCCCGTTTCTGCTGCCCGAGCTGCGCTTGCATCTGGCGAGCGAGATCACGCCGCTTTGGGAGGCGAGCGAGGCGGCGCTGGCGGAAAAGGGCGTGCCGCCGCCGTTCTGGGCCTTCGCCTGGGCCGGCGGGCAGGCGCTGGCGCGCTACCTCTTGGATCATCCGGAAGCCGTGCGCGGCAAGACCGTGCTGGACTTCGCGTCCGGCTCCGGCCTCTCCGCCATCGCGGCTGCCAAGGCGGGCGCCAAACGGGTGATCGCCAACGAGATCGACGCCTTCGCGGTCGAGGCGATCCGGTTGAACGCAGAGCTGAACGGCGTCGAACTGGAGATTGAGGAGCGCGACCTCGTGGGCGAGAGCGACCCGGCCTGGCAGGTCGTGATCGCGGGCGACGTCTGCTATGAGAAAACCCCGTCTGAGCGTTTCATGCTCTGGCTGCGCGGTTTGGCCGCCGAGGGGCGGGAGGTCCTGATGGGCGATCCCTTGCGGACATATCTGCCGCGCAGCGGCCTGGAGCGGGTCATCGCCTATTCGGTGAAGACGACGCGCGAGATCGAAGACACCGATCTGCGCAACGCGGTGGTCTGGCGGGTTTCGCCGGAGGGCTGAGCGACGGCTCAGGCGTGGCCGGCCGCCGCGGACAGCATGGAAGGGTCGATACCCAACTTCTTGAGCGCCCGGCCCCACTTGCCCTCCAACTCGCCGCCGAACAGCAATTCCTCGTCCGGATCGACGGTCAGCCAGGCGTTCTCCTGGATTTCCGTGTCGAGCTGTCCGGGTCCCCACCCGGCGTAGCCCAGCGCCAGCATCTTGTGGCGCGGTCCCTGGTGCTCCGCGATGTCGCGCAGCACCTGAAGCGTGGCCGTCAGGGCCACCTGCTCGGTCACTTGCAGCGAGCCGTCGTGCAGGTAGTCGGCGGAATGCAGCACGAAACCCCGGCTGGTTTCCACCGGGCCGCCGTACTGGACCTGAATATCCTCGGCGGGGGAGAGCTGCTCGATCTGTAGCTGCTCCAGCATCTCGGCAAAGGAAATCTCCTCCACCGCCCGGTTCACCACCAGGCCCATGGCCCCGTCCTCGTTGTGGGCGCAAAGGAAGACCAGGCTGCGCTCAAAGCGCGGATCGGCCATGGTCGGCATGGCGATGAGCATCTGGCCTGTCAGGTCGCTGTCCGTGGGGCTTTCCATCTCTCTCCCGCTTCTCAAAACCATCCGATGGCGGCGTGGCCTACCCTCTCTCCCGCCGCCGCACGATCATCCCAGCACAAAGCCGTTCAACACGCAAAAGTGACGGGCCGGCTTGCTTTGGCCCCCTAATATGGGAAGCCTGATCTTGAACTCTTTAAGACTGACCCCTATTGAAGGCCGGAATGAGGCAAAGACGAAACATCATGGGCGCGATCCGGCTTGCCGCCGCAGCTTTCCTGTTGCTTGTGACGGCTGTCGAGGCGCGCGCGACCGCCGGGCCCTGGCTGATCACCGATCAGACGGCGGTGCGGCTGATCGCGGCCAGCGACGGGCTTGGAGAGGGCGGAGAGGTCCAGCTCGGCCTGCAATTCCGGATGGAGCCGGGCTGGAAGATCTACTGGCGTTCGCCAGGCTCCGCCGGCTATCCGCCCTCGGTCGAGTGGGATGCCTCTCAAAATCTGGAGGCGGTGGAGATTCACTGGCCGCTGCCGCACCGCTTCGAGCTCTTCGGGCTTCAGACCTTCGGCTATGGCGGCGAGGTGGTGCTGCCCTTGACGGCGGCGCCCGCTGATCCGGGCCAGCCCCTGCGGCTGGAAGGCATGGTGAACTTCCTCACCTGTTCGGAGATCTGCGTGCCGCAGGAGGGCGAGATAAGCCTGTCGCTGCCCGCCGGTGGCAGCGGCGGCGCGAGCGAGCAGGCGGCGCTGATCGAGGGCTGGCGGGGACGGCTTCCGGGTGCGGGCGATCCCGGTCTGACGCTCGCCTCTCTCGAGCTCGCCGGGGATCTGGACGACCCGCGCCTCGAAGCCGTGGCTACCTCGCAAACGCCCTTTGAGTCCCCGGACCTGCTGGTCGAGGGCCCCCCGGGCTTCTTCTTCGGGAAGCCCGAGGTCACGCTTTCCGATGGCGGAAAAACCGCCAGGATGAGCCTCGCCATCGGCAAGAGCCCGATCGCCGAGGGCGTGGTCGACGGCAAACGTCTGCGCCTGACCCTGATGGAGGCAGGCGAGGGTTCAGAAACACCGCGCGGCATCGAGGAGACCTGGCTCGCCCGCTACGAAACGGCGCCCAGCGGCTTGGACAATCTCGGCGGACTTGGCGGTCTTGACGTTCAGGGCGGTGGCCAAGGGCTTTTCACGATCCTGTTCTTCGCGCTGCTCGGCGGGCTGATCCTGAACATCATGCCCTGCGTCCTGCCGGTGCTCTCCCTCAAGCTGCTGTCGGTCGCTTCCCAGGGCGGCAAGGCCCGTTCAGAAGTGCGCTTGGGTTTCCTCGCCTCGGCGGCGGGCATCCTGGTCTCCTTCCTGGTCCTGGCCCTGGGCGCTTTGGCCTTGAAGGGCGCCGGGCTCGCGGTCGGTTGGGGCATCCAGTTCCAGCAACCGCTCTTCCTGGCCGGGATGACGCTCTTGCTGACCGCCTTCGCGCTGAACCTCTTCGGGCTCTTCGAGTTCTCCCTGCCCGGCTGGGCCGGGCGGGCGGCGGAGGGCGCGCCGGAACGCGGGCTGACCGGCCACTTCATGACCGGCGCGCTGGCGACGCTGCTGGCCACGCCCTGCTCCGCGCCCTTCCTGGGGACCGCGGTCGGCTTCGCCCTCGCGCGCGGGCCGTTCGAGATTCTCCTGATCTTCCTGACGCTGGGGCTGGGGCTCGCCTTGCCCTACCTGCTGGTCGCCCTGCTGCCGGGCCTTGCCCGCGCGCTGCCCAAGCCCGGTTCCTGGATGATCACCTTGCGGCGCATCCTGGGCCTCGCGATGGCCGGAACGGCGGTCTGGCTGCTGACCGTGCTGGCGCGGCAGATCGATGTGGGCGGGGCGCTCGCCATCGCGGCCCTGCTGCTGGCGCTCTCGGCCGTGACCGCCTTGCGCAACCGCGCGCCCCTGGCCGGGCGGGCCAAGCCCCTGGGGTTCCTGCTGGCGGCGGCGGTTCTGGCGGTCTCTTTCGCGCTGCCCAAGCCCGAGCCCGTCTTCAGCGAGCGCAGCGCCGGCCTGTGGCAGCCCTATGATGCGCAAAGGCTTGAAGCCCTGGTGGGCGAGGGCCGGGTGGTGCTGGTCGACGTGACCGCCGACTGGTGCATCACCTGCAAGGTCAACAAGTCGCTGGTCCTGGAGCGCGGGCCGGTGCTGGAACTTCTGGAGGGCGAGAGCCTCGCCGCGCTGAAGGCCGACTGGACCAACCCGGACCCGGCCATCGCCGCCTATCTGGAGTCTTTCGGGCGCTACGGCATTCCCTTCAACGCGGTCTACGGCCCCGGCGCGCCCGAGGGTATCGCGCTGCCCGAGCTGCTGACCGAAAGCGCGGTCCTGGAAGCCGTGGAGAAGGCGCGCGGCGGCTGACGGTGAAAGACGGCGCTGGATTTCCCCCAGGCAAATCTTATGTAATGACCCGAAACGGTGGGGGGGCGAGCCCGCCCCCTTTGGCAAAGCAACCCAGGAGAGACGAGAAAATGATCAAGGCCGGTGATTCCATTCCCAACGTTACCCTCAAGAAGCTGGGCGAGAACGGCCTGGAGGACCTCGAGACCGCGGATCTCTTCGCGGGCCGCAAGGTCGTGCTCTTCGGACTGCCCGGCGCCTTCACCCCGACCTGCTCGGCCAAGCACCTGCCCGGCTTTGTCAGCCACATCGACGACGTCAAGGCCAAGGGCGTCGACGAGGTGATCTGCATGTCGGTGAACGATGGCTTCGTCATGAAGGCCTGGGGCAAGGACCAGGGCGCGGACGGCAAGGTCACGATGCTGGCCGACGGCGCCGCCGAGTTCTCCAAGGCCATGGGCCTGGACATCGACCTGACGGTCGCCGGCATGGGCCCGCGCTGCCAGCGCTTCGCCATGATCGTCGACGACGGCAAGGTCTCCTGGATCGCGGTCGACGAGCGCGGCAGCTTCGGCGACACCGCCGTCGAGAACGTCTTGACCCAGCTCTGAGAACCGCAGCGGTCACGCTGAAGGGAAGCGGTCCGGCGGAGACGCCGGGCCGCTTTTTTCTTGTCTCCCTCACGGCTCCTGCCGCACCCTCCCCGCCGGATACGACGGACCGGGCGAGGATGGAGGCCGTGCCATGAGCGAGGAGACGCTGTCTTTCGAGGATTTCCTGAAGGTCGATGTGCGCGTTGGCACCATTGTCCAGGCGGAGCCCTATCCCGAGGCACGCAAGCCCGCGATCAAGCTCTGGGTCGATTTCGGCGGGGAGATCGGCGTGCGCAAGTCCTCCGCCCAGATCACCGTCCATTACGATCCGGAAACGTTGCCGGGCAGGCAGGTCGTGGCCGTGGTCAACTTCCCGCCCAAGCAGATCGGCAAGTTCATGAGCGAGTTCCTGGTCCTCGGTCTTTCGGACGAGGAAGGGGCGATCGTCCTGCTGTCTCCGGACAAGAAGGTGCCGAACGGAGCGCGGATGCACTAGCCAAGCGCCAAGCGGATGCTATGATTCTGCTATGGCAAGTATTGGCGCTGGCGACGGCGAAACATCCCTTGGCGTTGAAACGGGTATCGAGGAGACGGCGGCCGCCGTCGGCCTGGACCACGGCAACGCGCTCGACCACCTGACGGGTCTCGCGATCCTGGTGATGATCGCACTGATGTGCGGAGTCTTCCTGAGCCGCTGGAAACAGCCGCCCGCCGTCGGCTACATCGTCGCCGGGCTGGTGATGGGCCCCTCGGCGCTCGGGCTCGTGGAGAATCGCGAGATGATCCAGTTCATGGCCGAACTGGGCGTGATCCTGCTGCTCTTCATCGTCGGCATGGAACTCTCGCTGGAATCCTTCGCCAAGCTCTGGCGAATCGCCTTCGGCACCTTCGCCCTGCAACTCGGTCTCGGCATGAGCGCCGGTTTCCTGACCGGCTGGGCGCTGGGTTGGAGCACGCCGGCCTCGGTGGTGCTGGGCTTCGTGCTCTCGCTCTCCTCGACGGCGGTGGCGATCAAGATGCTCGAAGACCTGGGCGACATGGGCACGCGGTCCGGCCAGATCACGGTCGGCGTGCTGATCGCCCAGGACCTTGCGGTCGTCCCCATGATGCTGGTGATCGCGGGTTTGGGCGCGGGCGGCGGCCTCGGGTGGGACATCGCGATCAAGATCATCATCGCCCTGGCGCTGATGGCCGCCCTCGTCTACCTGCTGATCAAGCGGGGGCCGATCCGTCTGCCCTTCGAGGCGGTGGTGATGAACAACCCCGACCTCCGGGTGCTGGGGGGCATCACCTTCTGTTTTGCCGCCGCCGCGATCTCCGGCCTGCTCGGCTTTTCGACGGCCTACGGCGCCTTTCTGGCGGGTCTGGTGATCGGCAATTCGCGCGATAGCCACACCATGCAGGAATCGGTCGCGCCGATTCAGTCGCTGCTGGTCATGGTCTTCTTCCTGTCCATCGGGCTGCTGCTCGACCTCGGCTATCTTTGGGATAACCTGATCACCGTTCTGCTGCTGGTGTTGCTGGTGCTGCTGGTCAAGACGGCCGCCAACATCGCCTTCCTGCGCTTTTTGGGAGAGACCTGGGAGAACGCGATCATCCCCGGCGCGCTCTTGGGCCAGATTGGCGAGTTCGCCTTCATCCTGGGCGCCATGGCCGTGGGCCTCGCCCTGGTCGGCGACGAGACCTACCGCCTGATCGTTTCGATCACGGTCCTGAGTCTTGTCTTCTCGCCCGCCTGGATGGTGCTGGCGCGGCGGGTCCACCGCGTGACGCTGGCCGGGGTCTCCTCCGGGCGCGAACTGGGGCGGCTCATCTTCGTCGCCGAGACCAAGGAGATCCGCAGGCTGCTGCGCCGTCTCGCCGCGATCAAGGGCGGGGTGAAACCTCAACCCGCGGCGACGCCCTCGGCCCCGGACGCGGGCAAGGGCGCGAAGGACAAAGCCTCCCCCTGACTCTCGAGAGGGCGGACATGCCGGACGACCTCAAGGAACGCGGCTTCTGGGAGCGGGGCCTCACCCCCGTCGCCGGGATCGACGAAGTCGGGCGGGGTCCGCTCGCCGGGCCGGTGATCGCCGCCGCGGTGATCTTCGAGCCCGACTGCCTGCCGCCCGAGCAGTTGGCGCTCATCGGCGATTCCAAGAAGCTGACCGCGGCGCGCCGCCAAACCCTCTCTCAGATTCTGCTCAAGTCCTTGCCCGTCGGCCTTGGCCGCGCGGAGCCGGAGGAGATCGACGAGATCAACATCCTCCAGGCGAGCCTTCTGGCCATGACCCGCGCGGTTGAGGCCCTGCCGCGCCAGCCCCGCGCGCTGCTGGTGGATGGCAACCGTTTGCCCCGGGCCCTGCCTTGCGAGGCGCTGGCCGTGGTCAAGGGTGACAGCCTCTGCCTCTCCATCGCCTGCGCTTCCATCGTCGCCAAGGTGGCGCGGGACAGGGAGATGGAGCGGCTTTCCCAAGAGCACCCCGGCTACGGCTGGGAACGCAACGCCGGCTACGGCACGGCGGAGCATCTGGAGGCCCTGAAACGCCTGGGAGCCACCCCCCTGCACCGCCGATCTTTTAGACCTGTACGTGAGAGTCTTAATATAAGTTACTGACTCTCCTGACTCTTCTTGGCTGTTTTTTCTTGACGGCGACTCCCCTCTTGGCAAGGATAGCCGGATAACAAGAGCCCGCTGGGCAATAGGGTACGGGCTAAGTCGTCAGGGTAGAGAGTCAGGGGAAGTCATGGGCAAGCTGGGTGCGAAGGCGGCCAAAGGGGCCAGCAGCGGTAGCGCGTTGCCTCTGGGCGAGATCATCGAGGGCGACTGCATCGAGATCATGAAGGGGCTGCCGGACGGCTCCATCGACATGATCTTCGCCGATCCTCCCTATAACCTTCAGTTGGGCGGCGAGCTGACGCGCCCGAACAATTCACGGGTCGATGGCGTCGAGGACGAGTGGGACTCCTTCGCCGACTTCGCCGAGTACGACCGCTTCACGCGGGCCTGGCTGCGTCAGGCGCGCCGGCTCTTGAAGCCGGACGGGTCTCTCTGGGTGATCGGCAGCTACCACAACATCTTCCGTGTCGGCTCGGCGCTTCAGGACCTGGGCTACTGGGTGCTGAACGACGTCATCTGGCGCAAGTCGAACCCCATGCCGAACTTCAAGGGACGGCGCTTCACCAACGCGCACGAGACGCTGATCTGGGCCTCCAAGGACCAGGAGGCCTCCTACACCTTCAACTACCGCGCCATGAAGGCGCTCAACGAAGACCTCCAGATGCGCTCGGACTGGTACATTCCGATCTGCTCGGGCGGCGAGCGCTTGAAGGATTCCGAGGGCAACAAGGTGCACTCCACCCAGAAGCCCGAGGCCTTGCTGCACCGCTGCATCCTGGCGGCCACGAAGCCGGGTGAGGTGGTTTTGGATCCCTTCTTCGGCAGCGGCACCACCGGCGCCGTCGCCAAGAAGCTGGGCCGCCGCTGGATCGGCCTGGAGCGCGAGGCGGTGTACGCCAAGGCCGCGCGCAAGCGCATCGAGAAGGTCGTGCCGAGCGATCCCGATTCCCTGAGCGTCACCGAAAAGCGCGAGCAGAAGCGCGTGCCCTTCGGCTGGCTGGTCGAACGCGGGCTGCTGGAGCCGGGCACGACGCTGGTCAGCTACAACGGCCGCCACCGCGCCAAGGTGCGCGCGGACGGCACGCTGGTCACGGATGGCTTTTCAGGCTCGATCCATCAGGTCGGCGCCCATGTCCAGGGCGCGCCCGCCTGCAACGGCTGGCAGTTCTGGTGCCTGCCCGACGACGGCAAGCGCGTCCCAATCGACGTGCTGCGCGACAAGGTCCGGGCCGAGCTGAACTGAGCCGGATCAGCGCCCCAGCGCCTGCTTCACGACTTTCCGCATGACGGTCGGCAGCGCCTCGCCGCCCAGGTCGTCGAGCGCGCACCAGTAGGCGCCCTCGATCTTCCGGCTATCCGGCAGGCGCGCGGCCCAGACCTCCAGTTCAAGATGGAAGTGGGTGAAGGTGTGGCGGACGAGGCCCTCGAGCCGCCGCCATTCGGCGGGGGCGGGATGGGTCTTCCCGGCTTCCTCCTCGCTGACCCCGGCTTCGCGCCATTCGGTCGAGGGGATTTCCGTCATGCCGCCCAAAAGGCCCTTTTCCGGGCGGCGGCGCAGCAGCACCCGGCCCTCGGCATCTTCCAGCCAGAAGGCGATGCCTCTGCGCGTCGGCTTTGGCTTCTTGGGCGCCTTGGCGGGCAGGCGCGGCGCCACGCCCAGCGCGCGCCCCTCGCAGAAGGCCGTCAGCGGGCAGGTGAGGCACTTGGGCCGGGCGGGCTGGCAGAGCGTCGCACCCAGATCCATCATGGCCTGGGCGTAGTCGCCCGGACGCTCTTGGGGGGTCAGGTCGGCCACGAGGCTCCGCAGCTTCGGCTTCACGCCGGGCAGCGGCTCCTCCACGGCGAAGAGGCGCGAGACCACGCGCTCGATATTGCCGTCCATGACCGGCGCGGGACGGTCGAAGGCGATGGCGGCGATGGCCGCCGCCGTGTAGTCGCCGATGCCCGGAAGCTTCTTCAGCTCTTCCTGCGTCTGGGGAAAGTGCCCGCCATGGTCGCCCGCGACCGCCTGGGCGCAGCGGTGCAGGTTGCGGGCCCGTGCGTAGTAGCCGAGGCCCGCCCACTCGGCCAGAACCTCTTGCTGCTCGGCCGCCGCCAGGTCTTCGACAGCGGGCCAGCGTTCCAGGAAGCGGGCGAAGTAGGGGCCGACCGTCGCCACCGTCGTCTGTTGCAGCATGATTTCCGACAGCCAGACGTGATAGGGCTCGGCGCGCTGGCCCGGCGGTGCGCGCCAGGGCAGCCGCCGGCGGTGGCGGTCGTACCAGGCGAGCAGCG
The DNA here is from genome assembly GCA_037379885.1 of Limibacillus sp. Classification (NCBI taxonomy): domain Bacteria; kingdom Pseudomonadati; phylum Pseudomonadota; class Alphaproteobacteria; order Rhodospirillales; family Rhodovibrionaceae; genus Limibacillus; species Limibacillus sp. Next base: position 37,099 of record JARRJC010000017.1, on the reverse strand, counting down.
CCGCGGGCAGGGCGCGGTTGTCCTTCTTCTCGGTGGCTCTGCTTGCGGAGGACTCCATGACAGGCGCAATAATGGGACGCTATAGGCGCTCGGGAAAGGGCTCATGACCGGTAAGTGGAAAGCAGGAGAGAAGGAGACGCGGCGCGGCGGCCTGCGCCCGCTGGGCGGCATCGCCCAACCGCTCGCCCGCAAGGCGCTCGGCAAGAAGGGACAGGCGCTGGCCGCCTTCCTGGCCGACTGGCCGAGCGTCGTGGGCGAGGAGACGGCGGCCTATTGCCTGCCGCAGAAGCTCAGTTTTCCCGACCGCGAGCGCAAGCGCGAGGGCACGCTCACCCTGCGCGTCGCCAACCAGTCCTGGGCGACGGAGTTGCAGCACCTTGAGCCCTTGCTGCTGGAGAAGATCAACGTCTATTTCGGCTACACCGCCGTCGCCCGGCTGCGCTTCACCTCCGGCCCCCTGCCCGAGCGGGCCTTTCGGCGGCCGCCGCCTCCGCCCGAGCGCGAGGTGCCGCCCGCCGAGCGCGCAGCCCTGGAGGAGCGTCTATCGGCGATCCGCGACCCAGAGCTGCGCGAGGCCATGCGGCGCTTGGGCGAGAGATTGCTCGCCAGGGGATGACGGCCCCCTTGCGGGGCGTATCATCCCTGTAACGCTCTCTTGACTTGAAAAGAGGCCGTATTGCTGCCCAATTCTCACGCTAGCACCTTGGGCGGCAGCGCTCGCAACCTGTGGAAAAGACTCGTCTTGAGCTCTTTTCGGAGTCAGCATAGCATCCACTAGATATGGTAGGTAACACGATGAACAGACGGCAGATCATGATGGCGGGCGCGGCCCTGGCGGCCTACGGGAGCGTCTCGGGAGGCCTGCTGGCCCCGAATCCCGCTCTCGCGGCGGAGGAGATCTTCGAGGATGACCGCATCCTCGGGGATGCAAACGCGCCGGTTACGATCATCGAATACGCCTCTCTCACCTGTCCGCACTGCGCGGCCTTTCACGGCGGCACCTTGCAGCAGTTGAAGGAGACCTGGATCAAGGAGGGGCGCGCGCGTCTGGTCTACCGGGACTATCCGCTCGATCGGGTGGCGCTCACCGGGTCCATGATCGCGCACTGCTTCGAGCAGGATCAGGCCTTCTTCGCCTTCCTGGAGATGCTCTATGCGGAGCAGCGCCAGTGGGCGCTGGCGGAAAGCCCGGTGGAGGAGCTGGCCAAGCGCGCCAAGCTGGGCGGCATCGACCGGGATCGCTTCAACGCCTGCTTGCAGGACGAAGACAAACTGAACCGCATTCTCGAAAAGGCCAAGCACGGGCAGGACAGCTACAAGGTCAGCTCCACGCCCAGCCTGGTGATCGGGGGCGAGCTCTATCCGGGCAACCGGAGTTTTGAGGAACTGGAGAGGATCCTGGAGGAGGCGGAAAGCCGGAGCTGACGCAAGAGAGCCGCGTCGCCCAGCCATCCCGCGTAACAAGTCCTTCAGGCGCCTCTCTCCAACGAGGGGGTAAGAGCCGGTGCATTTCACCAAGCTTCGCCTGTCGGGCTTCAAGTCCTTCGTGGACCCGACAGAGGTGCCGATCGAACCGGGCATGACCGGGATCGTCGGCCCGAACGGCTGCGGTAAATCCAATCTTGTCGAAGCGCTGCGCTGGGTCATGGGCGAGACCTCGGCCAAGCGCATGCGCGGCGGCGAGATGGACGACATGATCTTCGCCGGCACCGCCAACCGCCCGTCGCGCAATCTGGCCGAGGTGGCGCTGGTGGTCGACAACGCCGGACGCCGCGCGCCCGCCCAGTTCAACGACTATTCGGAGTTGGAGGTGGTGCGCCGCATCCAGCGCAACTCCGGCTCCAACTACCGCGTCAACGGGAAGGAGGTCCGGGCCCGCGACGTCCAGCTCCTGTTCGCCGATCTGGCGAGCGGCGCGCACTCGACGGCGCTGGTCAGCCAGGGCCGCATCGGCGCGATCATCTCCGCGAAACCGACCGAGCGGCGCTCGCTGCTGGAGGAAGCGGCGGGCATCACCGGTCTCCACTCCCGCCGCCATGAGGCGGAACTCCGCCTGAAGGCCGCCGAGACCAACCTGGAGCGTCTCGATGATGTGGTCGGGACCCTCGAGAGCCAGTTGGGCGCGCTCCGGAAACAGGTGCGCCAGGCGACCCGCTACCGCAACATCGCCGACCAGTTGCGCCGGGCCGAGGCGCTGCTGCTGCACATCGACGGAGAGGCGGCCAAGGCTTCCATGGCCGCGACCCGCGAGCGGCTGGAGGCTGCCCGCGCCAAGGTCAACGAACTGACCGAGGAGGCCGCGCGCCGTTCCACCTTGCAGGCCGATCTGGCCTCCAAGCTGCCCGAACTGCGCAACGCCGAGGCCGCCGCCGCCGCCGCCCTGCAGCGCCTGCTGCTGGAGCGCGAGACCCTGGAGCGCGAAGAGCGCCAGCTCGCAGAAGCCGCGCGGCAGGCCCGCGAACGGCTGGCGGAACTGGAGCGCGACCGCGAGCGCGCCCAGTCCTTGATGACCGACGCCGCCGAGGCCCGCCAGCGCCTGGATGAAGAGGGCGAGGGCTTGAAGCAGGCGTCAGCGGGAGAGGCCGAGGCCGAGCAAGAAGCGCGCGAGACCCTGGACAAGACCGCAGCGGAAGTATCCGAGCAGGAAGAGGCGCTGGGCGCACTCAACCAGCGGATCGCCGCCGACGCGGCGCGGGCCTCCGGCCTGGAGCGGCGCATCGAAGAGCTCGGCCGCCGGGTGGAGCGCCTGGGCGAGCAGCAGCGCCAGGCCGAAGACCAGAAGGAGCGCCTCTCCGAGGAGACGCTTCCCGCAGAACGCCTGACCGCGGCGCGTGAGGAGCGCGAGGCGGCGGAGGCGACCTTGACGGCCGCGGAGAGCGAACTGGAGCGCGCCGAGGCCGCGCTGGCCGAAGCCCGCGCCGCCGATGGCGAAGCGAGCGAAGCCCAGCGGGAGGCACGCCGCGCCTTGGAGCGCCTGGAAGCTGAAGCCGGGGCGCTGGCCGCGCTGGTCGAGCCCGCCGAGGGAGAGATCTGGCCGGCCTTGATCGACGCCGTGAAGGTTTCTGCGGGCTACGAGCAGGCTCTGGGCGCCGCCCTGGGCGATGAACTGGAAGCCTCCGGCGACGACGCCGCGCCTGTGCATTGGCTGGAACTGCCGCCCTTGAGCAGCGCGCAGCCCCTGCCCAAGGGTGCCGAGCCCCTGTCGGACAAGGTCAAGGGCCCCAAGGCGCTGGCCCGCGCCCTTTCCCAGATCGGCGTTGTGCCGGACGCAGCCGCGGGCCGCCGCCTGCAGGCCGAGTTGAAGCCCGGCCAGCGCCTCGTCACCAAGGAGGGTGCGCTCTGGCGCTGGGACGGCTATTCCGTGCGCGAGGGCGCGCCGACCTCCGCTGCGCAGCGCCTGGAACAGCGCAACCGTCTCGCCGAACTGCGCGAGCAGATGACGGGCGCGGCCAAGACCGCGGAAGCCGCCGAAGCGCGGCTGAGCGAGGCCAAGGAGGCCGCGAACGCGGCGCAGGAAGCCGAGCGCGCCGCGCGCGAAGCGCAGCGCGCGGCCTATCGCGCGCTCTCCGAGAAGCGTGAGACTGAAACGCGCCTGACCCAGCAGGCGGGCGCGCTGGCGCAGCGGCTCGCGGGCCTGAGCGAGCAGTTGGAGCGCCTTGAGGGCGAACGTGAAGAGGCCGCCGCCGCCTTGGCCGAGGCGCGCAAGGAGTACGCCGAACTGCCCGACCTCGCCGCCGAGCGGAACCGCGCGGGCGAGCTGCGCAGCGAACTGGCCGAGGCCAAGGCGCGCAACAGCGAGGCCCTGGCCGCCGTCAACCGCCTGGCCGCCGAGGCCGCCCAGCGCCGCCGCCGTCTGGAGTCGATCGAGGCCGAGCGCCAGAGCTGGAGCCAGCGGGCCGAGGGCGCCGAGCGCCACCTCGCCGAACTGGGCGAGCGCAGCGCCGCGGTGACCGCGGAGTTGGAGACGCTCGAGGTGCAGCCGGAAGACCTGGTCGAACGCCGCGAGGCGTTGGCCGAGAAGGTCTCCACCGCCGAGGCTGCCCGGCGCGAGGCCGCCGATCATCTGGCCCTGGGCGAGAGCGCGCAGATCGAAGCCGACAAGGCTGTGAAGGCCGCGGAAGCCGAGCTGGGCGAAGCCCGCGAGCAGCGGGTGCGCGCCGAAGGCCAGGTCGAGCAGGCGGAGATCGCGCTCAAGACGCTGGAGGAGCGGGTGCGCGAACGCCTGGAGTGCGGCCTGGAAGAGGCGCTGGAACTGGCCGAGCACGATCCGTCCCAGGACCTGCCGCCGCGCCATGATCTGGTCAGCCGCACCGAGCGCCTGACCCGCGAGCGGGAGAACATCGGGCCGGTCAACCTGCGCGCCGAGGCCGAGGCCGAGGAGATGCAAAAGCAGATCGACGAGCTTCAGGCCGAGCGCGACGACCTGATCGCCGCGATCAGCCGGCTGCGCCAGGGCATCTCCAGCCTCAACAAGGAAGGACGCGAGCGGCTCTTGAAGGCGTTCGAGACCGTCAACGAGCACTTCCAGGAGCTCTTCGTGCGCCTGTTCGGCGGCGGGCGCGCGCATTTGGCGCTGACCGAAGCCGAGGACCCCTTGGACGCCGGGCTGGAGATCTTCGCGAGCCCGCCGGGCAAGCGCCTTCAGGTCATGTCGCTGCTCTCGGGCGGCGAGCAGGCGCTGACCGCGCTCTCGCTGCTCTTCGCCTGCTTCCTGACCAATCCAGCGCCGATCTGCGTGCTGGACGAGGTCGACGCGCCGCTGGACGACGCCAACGTCGACCGCTTCTGCACCCTGGTGCAGGAACTGTCGCGCTCCACCGAGACCCGCTTCCTGGTGGTCACCCACCACCGCATGACCATGGCGCGGGTCGACCGCCTTTACGGCGTCACCATGGCGGAACGGGGCGTCTCGCAACTGGTCTCGGTCGACCTCGGTCAGGCCGAGGAGATGCGCGAGACGGCGTGAGGCGAGCAGCGCGCGGCGAATCCTTAACGGCGCATCCACATGGCGTTCCGCAGGGACTCCGCGGAGGCCGGAAATCCAAGGGTTTCAGCGGCTTTCACCGGCGCTGGACGGTGCTTTATTCAGCCTTGACAGTCTCAGGGTGCCTCCGTAAGGTCTGCCCGCCTTCAGGAGGGCGCGGAGAGGCCGGGTTCGGGGCTTTTATCGGGGTCTGATGAACGATCATCCCGACGACGACAACCCCCAGCCGAGCGGCTCCCAGAAGCGGACGTTCGAGCAGCGTCTGCGCGACGCCAAGTCCCGCTACGACAAGCGGGTCAAGGGTCCGGGGAGCGGCGGCAGGCTTAACTCTCGCGGTATCGGTGTGGGGTTCCGCATCACCGTCGAGATGATCGCCGCGCTGGCTGTCGGCATCGGGATCGGGATCGGTCTCGACAAGTGGTGGGGCACCACGCCCTGGATGATGATCCTCTTCTTCATCCTTGGGTCTGGTGCCGCGTTTATGAATGTGATCCGGGTCGCCCGGGACTACGACCGCCGAGTGAAGGCGGAGCGTGAGGCCAAAGCGGGCGGCGGCGGAAAAGAGGGGTGAGGGCGTCTCGTGGCAGCTGAAGGCGGCGGCATCGATCCGATCCACCAGTTTGAGATTCATGCGATCGTGCCGATCCAGATCGGCTCGCTCGATCTTTCCTTCACGAACTCATCGCTTTGGATGGTGATCGCGGCCGTCTTGTCGACGGTCCTGCTGACGCTTTCCATGCGTGGACGCGCCCTGGTGCCCGGCCGTTGGCAGTCCGTCGCCGAGATGCTCTATCTCGTGGTCGCCAACATGGTGCGCGACAACGTCGGGTCGGAAGGGCGCAAGTACTTCCCCTTCATCTTCACCCTCTTCATGTTCCTGTTGATCGGCAACGTCCAGGGCATGATCCCGGGGTCCTTTACCTTCACCAGTCATCTGATCGTCAACTTCGCGCTGGCCTCCGTCATCTTCGTGGCGGTCACGGTGATCGGAATCGTGCGCCATGGCGCACATTTCCTGCGGCTGTTCTTCCCTGAGGGGGCGCCGCTCTGGACCGCCGTCATTCTGGTGCCGATCGAACTGGTGTCCTATCTCTCGCGCCCGATCAGCCTTTCCGTGCGTCTTTTCGCCAACATGCTGGTCGGTCACACCCTCTTGAAGGTCATGGCCGGCTTCGTGCTGCTGATGGGTATCTTCGGGGTGGTTCCGCTGGCGGTGCTGGTGGGCATCACGGCGCTTGAGTTCCTGGTGGCGATCCTCCAGGCCTATGTTTTCACGATCCTGACCTGCATCTACCTGCACGATGCGATCCATCTGCACTGATGCGTTAAGGTCAAGGACCAAGGGTTATCGTCTTAGTTCCAACTGTCCGCTGCAAAGCAAGGAGTAAGAGTTATGGAAGCTGAAGCTGCGAAGGTGATTGGTGCGGGTCTCGCCGCGATCGGCATGATTGGCGCCGGTATCGGTGTGGGCAACGTCTGGGCCTCCTACATGCAGGCCATCGCCCGCAACCCCGCCTCGAAGGAGGAGATCGGCGCGAACATCTGGATCGGCTTCGCCGTGACGGAGGCCATCGCGCTCTTCGCCCTGATCGTCGCGCTGATCGCTCTCTTCGTCGTCTGAGCCGACTGGGTCGCTGAAAGGCGGCGCGGTGGCTCCTCCGTCCATCGGGACAGGGGCCAAAGCGTCCGCCGGCGATGAAAGCGGGACCATCGGGGCCACGGCTGAGCCGGGGTCCCTGTCCCGCGTCATTCGGTAAAGCAGGAGTGCGTCATGCCTCAATTTGATCCGCAGTGGTTCGCCAGCCAGATTTTCTGGCTCGCCGTGATTTTCGCGGCGCTCTACTACGTGCTCAACAAGTTCGCGATCCCGCGCATCGGCGAGGTTCTCGAAGAACGCCAGGCCAAGATCGAAGACGATCTGAACAAGGCGGAGAACCTGAAGGCCGAAGCGGAGTCCGTGTTGAAGGAGTACGAGGCGGCGCTGGCGGAGGCGCGCGGCAAGGCGCAGGCCGAGCTGAAGAAGACGCAAGAGGCCCTGCAGGCCGAGAGCAGCAAGCGTCACGCTGAGTTCGGTCAGGAACTGGCGAAGTCCACCAAGGCCGCCGAGGAGCGCATCTCCAAGGCCAAGTCCAAGGCGATGGGCGAAATCCGCTCGGTCGCCGCGGAGACCGCCGTGGCCGCGACCAAGCGACTGATTGGCGCCGAGGTCGACAAGGCCGAGGCTGAGAAAGCCATCGGCGCGGACAAGGGCTGAGAGGAGAGCTAGAGGATGTTCAGCACGCCGGAATTCTGGATCGCGCTCTCCCTGGTGATCTTCCTTGGCCTGGCGGTCTGGAAGGGCATGGGCCCGGCGCTCAAGAGCCTCGACGACCGCGCCGCCAAGATCAAGCAGGAGCTGGACGAGGCGCGCACGCTGCGCGAAGAGGCCCAGCACATGCTGGCCGAGTACAAGCGCAAACAGCGCGATGCCCTGGGCGAGGCCGAGCAGATCGTCGAGCACGCCAAGCAGGAAGCCGAGCGCATGCAGACCAGGGCTCATGAAGAGCTGGAAGAGCAGTTGAAGCGTCGCGAGCAGCAGGCCATGGACAAGATCGCCCAGGCCGAGCAGGCCGCCCTGCGCGAAGTTCGCGGTCAGGCCGTTGACCTCGCCATCGCCGCCACGGCCAAGCTGGTCTCGGAGAAGATGACGGACAAGCAGGCCGGCCAGATCATCGACGACACCATCGACGGGCTGGGCAGCAAGCTCAACTGATCGCCGTCATCCGATAGCCGGACAAGAAAAACCCCGCCGGAGCCTCAGCGCCCCGGCGGGGTTTTCATTTGTCCCCGGGTCTTTGCAACGGGCCGACGCTACTCCGCCGCCTCCTGATAGTCCTCCAGCGGCGGGCAGGAGCAGACCAGGTTCCGGTCGCCGTAGACGTTGTCGATCCGCGCGACCGGCGGCCAGTACTTGTCCTGACGCAGCAGGTCCACCGGATAGGCCGCCTCGCTCCGGCTGTAGGGATGGCTCCAGACGTCGCCGATCAACTCCTCGGCGGTGTGGGGAGCGTTGACCAGGGGGTTGTCGTCCTCCGGCCAGTCGCCCTTCTGCACGCGCCGCGCTTCTTCCAGGATCGAGATCATGGCGTCGCAGAAGCGGTCCAGTTCGGCGCGCGACTCCGACTCGGTCGGCTCGATCATCAGGGTGCCGGGCACCGGCCAGGACATGGTCGGCGCATGGAAACCGTAGTCGATCAGGCGCTTTGCGATGTCCTCGTTGGAGATGTGCGCCTCGTCCTTCAGGGGCCGCACATCGAGGATGCACTCGTGAGCCACCCGGCCGTTCTGGCCGGTGTAGAGCACCTTGAAGTGCTCGCCCAGGCGGGTCGCCATGTAGTTGGCGTTGAGGATCGCCACCTGGGTCGCCTTGATCAGGCCCTCGCGCCCCATCATGGCGATGTAGGCCCAGGAGATCGGCAGGATCGAGGCGGAGCCCCAAGGCGCCGCCGACACCGGTCCCGGCCCCGTCTCCGGCCCCGCTTCGGCGGCCAGCGGGTGGTTGGGGGCAAAGGGCGCCAGATGCTCGGCCAGGCCGATGGGCCCGATGCCGGGCCCGCCGCCGCCGTGCGGGATGCAGAAGGTCTTATGCAGGTTCATGTGCATCACGTCGGCGCCGATGCGGCCCGGTTTGGCGATGCCCAGCAGCGCGTTCAGGTTCGCGCCGTCCATGTAGACCTGTCCGCCATGTTGGTGGACCAGGTCGCAGATCTCGTTGATCGCCTCTTCGAAGACGCCGTGGGTCGAGGGATAGGTGACCATCAGGGCCGCGAGCTCTTCGGCATGCTTCTCGGCCTTGGCCTTCAGGTCCTCGATGTCGATGTTTCCCAGCTCGTCGCAGCCCACCACGACCACGGACATGCCGGCCATGATGGCGCTTGCCGGGTTGGTGCCGTGCGCGGAGGAGGGGATCAGGCAGACCTTGCGCTGCTCTTCGCCCCGGCTGCGGTGATAGCCGCGGATCGCCAGCAGGCCCGCGTACTCGCCCTGGCTGCCCGCGTTGGGTTGCAGGGAGACGGCGGAAAAGCCGGTCAGCTTCGCGAGCCAGTCCTCGGTCTCGCGGATCAAGGCCAGGTAGCCTTCGGCCTGATCCAGCGGGGCAAAGGGATGAATGCGGCTGAACTCCGGCCAGGTGATCGGCAGCATCTCCGTGGTGGCGTTCAGCTTCATGGTGCAGGACCCGAGCGGGATCATGGAGCGGTCGAGCGCGATGTCCTTCTCCTGGAGCCGGCGCAGGTAGCGCAGCATCTCCGTTTCCGAGCGGTAGGCGTGGAAGGAGGGGTGCTCCAGGATCTCGTCCTGCCGCAGCAGCGCGGTGGGCAGGGCGTCGGGGACCTGCGCCTCGATGTCGGCCACCGTCACGCCGGCTTCCTTGCCCGCATAGGCGTTGAACAGCTTTTCCAGGTGATGCACCTCGGTCGCCTCGTCGAGCGCGATGCCGACGCGGCCGTCGTCATATCGGCGCAGATTGATGCCCGCTTCCAGCGCGCGCGCGACGAAGGCCCCATTCCCCTCAGCGGCCTTGAGGGTCAGGGTGTCGAAGAAGACCTCCTCCTGCAGTTCCGCGCCCAGGCTCTTCAGCCCGGCGGCCAGCACGCAGCTCTGGCGATGCACCCGGCGCGCGATGCGGCGCAGGCCCTCGGGACCATGATAAACGCCATAGAAACCGGCCAGGACCGCCAGCAGCACCTGAGCGGTGCAGATGTTGCTCGTCGCCTTCTCGCGGCGGATGTGCTGCTCGCGGGTCTGCAGCGCCAGCCGCAGGGCCGTGCGGCCCGCCCGGTCGACGGAGACGCCGACGATGCGGCCCGGCAGGCTGCGCTTGTGCGCGTCCTTGGTCGCCATGTAGGCGGCATGCGGGCCGCCGAAGCCGAGCGGCACGCCGAAGCGCTGGGCAGAGCCGATCACCACGTCCGCGCCCATCTCGCCGGGAGACTTCACCAGCACCAGCGACAGTGGATCGGCGGCCACGGCGGCGAGCGCGCCGCGCTCGTGCAGCCCGGCGATCACGCCGGTCAGGTCGCGGACCGCGCCATCGCTCGTCGGGTTCTGGAGGAGCGCGCCGAAGACCTCTGCCGAGGCCAGATCGGAGTCCGGGTCGCCGACCTGAAGCTCGATCTCAAGCGGTTCGGCCCGGGTGCGCAGCACGGCCAGGGTCTGGGGGTGCACGCCCTGGTCCACGAAGAAGCGGTTCGTCTTTGCCTTGGAGAGGCGGTGCAGCAGGGTCATGGCCTCCGCCGCCGCCGTCGCTTCGTCCAGCAGGGAGGCGTTGGCGAGGTCCATGCCTGTCAGGTCGGCGATCATGGTCTGGAAGTTGAGCAGCCCTTCGAGCCGCCCCTGGCTGATCTCCGCCTGGTAGGGCGTGTAGGCCGTGTACCAGCCGGGGTTCTCCAGCACGTTGCGCTGAATCACGGCGGGCAGGTCGCAGTCGTGGTAGCCCATGCCGATCAGGGAGGTCAGGACCTTGTTGCGCTTGGCATAGCCGTTCAGCTTGGCGACGGCCTGCCGCTCGGTCAGCGGATCGGGCAGTTCCTTTGCCAGCGGCATGCGGATGCCGCCGGGCACCGCCTCGTCGATCAGGCCTTCCAGGCTCTCCGCGCCGATACGCTCCAGCATCGCGGGGAAGTGCGCGTCGCGCGGACCGATGTGGCGGCGGGAGAAATCGCGCTGGCCCTGAAGGGCCGCCAGGGGAGTGACGTCATTCTGCATCGTCGGGTCTCGCTTTCTCTTATCTGCCCGGCCGCCTCGGCCGGTGGATCAGCGCAAACTCACTGGCCGGCCACGAAGTCGTCGTAGGCGGCCTTGTCCATCAAGCCGTCCAACTGGCCCTTGTCGGACAGCTTCAGGCGCAGGAACCAGCCGTCGCCTTCGGCATCGCTGTTGACCTTGCCGGGGTCCTCTTCCAGGGCCTCGTTGACGGCGGTCACCTCGCCGTCGACCGGCGCGTAGACCTCGCTCGCGGCCTTCACCGAGTCGATCACCGCGGCTTCGTCCCCCTTGCTGAGGCTGGCGCCCACTTCCGGCAGGTCGACGTGGACCACGTCGCCCAATTGCTCCTGGGCGTAGTCGGTGATGCCGATGACGCCCTCGTCGCCCTCGATCCGGATCCATTCATGGTCTTTCGTGTACTTCGTGTCGCTCATGGTTTCCTCGTCTCCCTTCGGTCCTTTGATGCGGGTCTATTTCTTGATGCGGCTGACCGTGTGGCTGGGCACGAACGGCAGGCCGACGACGTCGCAAGGCACCTCCTTGCCGCGCGACAGGGCGGCGACGCGGGTGCCGGGTTCACTCAGATGGCGGGGCAGGTAGCCCATGGCGATGGGAATGCCGAGCGAGGGGCTGAAGCCGCCGGAGGTGATGACCCCGACCTCGCCGCCGCCCTCCTCGAGCAGTTCGATGCCTTCGCGCAGGGGCGCGCGGGACTCCGGCCGCAGGCCGACGCGCAGCCGTTCCGGCCCCTCCTCGATCTGCTTCTGGATGATCTCCGCGCCCGGAAAGCCGCCTTCGGCCCGGCGGCGCTTGCCGATCGACCAGGTGAGCCCGGCCTCGACCGGGGTCGTGGTCTCGTCGATGTCGTGGCCGTAGAGGCAGAGCCCGGCTTCCAGGCGGAGGGAGTCCCTGGCGCCAAGCCCGACCGGCGCCACCTCTTCCGCCTCCAGCAGCTTGCGGGCGAGGGCTTCGGCCTCGTCGGCGGGGACGGAGATTTCATAGCCGTCCTCGCCGCTGTAGCCCGAGCGGCTCACCAGACAGTCGATGCCGTCCACGCTCAGCGGCTGTTGTTCCAGGAAGACCAGCCCGGCCGCGCCTGGGGCCAGCGGCTCCAGCACGTTCACCGCCTCCGGACCTTGCAGCGCCAAGAGCGCGCGGTCTTCCAGCCGGGTCAGGCGCGCACGTCCCGCGAGCGCCTCCTCGATATGGGCGAAGTCCTGCTCCTTGCAGGCCGCGTTGACCACGATGTAGAGCCCCTCGCCCTCGGCGCGGCGGGTGACCATCAGGTCGTCGAGAATCCCGCCCCGCTCGTTGGTCAGCTGGCTGTAACGCGTGCGGCCGGGCGCCAGGGCCTGGATCTCTCCCGGCATCAGTTCTTCGATCAGGGCGGCAGGGTCGTTGTCCCCAAGGCCCTCCAGGACGGCCTGACCCATGTGGGAGACGTCGAAGAGGCCCGCCGCGCGGCGGGTGTGGCGATGCTCGGCGATGATGCCTTCGGAGAATTGGACCGGCATGGCGTAGCCCGCGAAGGGCACCATGCGCGCACCCAGCTCTTCATGAAGCGCGTTGAGCGGAGTCTGTTTGAGGGGGCTTTCGCCGGATTGTTCTTCGGTGGTCATGCTCGCCAGCGCCTCCTGGCCGGACATTATAGGGGCGCGATCCGCGATAGACTGCGGCTCGCCAGAACCCCCTCTGTCCAAAACCTGAGAGATTCACCGGCGGATCACCCCAAAAAGGCGGGAGACCCTAAAGACAACACCGGCTTACCCCGTCGGTGAGAAGCGGCCAGACAGACTGTCCGCTCCTGCTTTCCAGAGGCGCCTTTCCCCACGGTCCTTTTTGCCTGAGAGTTTCCGGGGCGGTTGCTCCTTCGGCGCCGGCGCTGCGGATCGAACCCTGTGACCCGCCTCGCCGAACTCTCCCACGGGGAAGTCGTTGGCGCTGTTCGAACGGGCCGACTCGACGGCTCGCCCGGACAAGACGAGAGTCTAACCAGAGGCAGGCGGGAGTCAATCAGGCTGAGCGCCTACTGCAGCCCGCTCAGGTTGTCGTCCAGCTGTTCGCGGGAGATTTCCAGGCCCAGGAAGATGGTGTAGTTGCCGCCCGCTTCCGGTGCGGGCAGGGGAATCTGCGGCCCGATCACCTCGGCGAAGGTAACCCGTCCCCGGTTCTCGCCAAAGGGCACGACAACGTCGAAGGCTTCGCGCGCCAGGATCTGCTGTTCGCTGTTCGCCACCGCCACGAAGTAGTTGAAGGGCGCCTGATTGGTCTCGTTGGCTGGGCCGCGCCGCACGTCGAACAGTACCTGGATCTCCCCTTCGACGGCATCCTCGTTGGCGATGCAGTCGAAGCTGGCGTCGGTCATGGCGACGGTGAAGTCCACGTCGGTCAGGTCGCGCCCGCTGCCGCGGTAGGTGGTCATCTCATCGGCGCCGGTGATGATCCTGAGCGCCGGGCAGACCAGACGGACCGACGAGGCTTCCTGCGTCGAGGAGCAAGCGCCGAGCAGCAGCAGGGCCGCTAGCGAGAGCGGGGCGGCGAGAGAGGCGAAAGAGGCGGGTCGCTGCATCACGGAAGGTGATCCTTCATGGTTGGCGGGTGTCTAAAGCGTCGAATGGGTGCCGTCGCACAGCGGTTTGTCGCCGCTGGACTTACAGCCGCAGAACCAGACATCGCCGCTCTTTTCAGCCCTATAGGCCAGGGGCGTGATGCCGCTGCCGTCGTGGGAGCCGTCACAGAAAGGCTGCGAGGCCGAACGGCCACAGGCGCACCAGAAGTACTTCTTGCCCTCCTCGACCTGCGCCTTGTAGGGGCCTTTGCGGGCGGGGACCGGCTTCGTCATCTTCACGTCTTCCTTCCAGGCCCAGGCTGGTTTACTGTCCGGGCGGTTCTTGAATGGAGCGTCCGGCCTTGCCGCGGCGCCGCATTTCCCGACACTTTATGGAAGGCCGGGTTCAAGGACAAGCGACGACCGAAGGTTGGATGGGATGATCGCCAAACCCCCTCTGAAAATACTGCTCGCCGGGCCGCGCGGCTTCTGCGCGGGGGTCGACCGCGCCATCGAGATCGTGGAGCGCGCGCTCCAGGTCTATGGCGCGCCGGTCTACGTGCGCCACGAGATCGTGCACAACCGCTTCGTGGTGGAATCGCTGGAGGCAAAGGGCGCGGTCTTCGTGAAGGAACTGGACGAGGTCCCGCCGGACCTGCCGGTGGTCTTCTCCGCGCACGGCGTTCCCAAGTCCGTGCCCGAGGAAGCCGAGCGCCGCAAGATGATCTATCTGGACGCGACCTGCCCGCTGGTCAGCAAGGTCCATCGCGAGGCGGAGCGCCATCACAAGAACGGCAGCCACATCCTTCTGATCGGCCATGAAGGTCACCCGGAAGTGGTCGGCACGATGGGCCAGTTGCCGGAAGGCGCCATCACCCTGATCGAGACGGTCGAGGACGCCGTCACCCTGGACATTCCCAGCGACCGGCCGCTGGCCTTCGCCACCCAGACCACCCTGTCGGTGGACGACACGGCGGAGATCGTGGCGGCCCTGCGCGAGCGGTTCCCGGGGATCGCCGCGCCGCGCAAGGAAGACATCTGCTATGCCACCACCAACCGCCAGCAGGCGGTCAAGGCGATCGCGGGCGACTGCGACGCCCTGCTGGTGGTGGGCGCGCCCAACTCCTCGAACTCGCGCCGCCTGGTCGAGGTCGCCGAGAAGACCGGCTGTTCCCGCGCCTTCCTGGTGCAGCGCGCCAGCGACATCGACTGGCCGGCGCTCGAAGGCATCGCCCGCCTCGGCATCACCGCCGGCGCCTCGGCGCCCGAGGTGCTGGTGGAGGAGGTGGTGGAGGCCTTCCGCCAGCGCTACGAGGTCGCCCTGGAGATGCGCGACGTTGCGCAGGAGGACGTCCACTTCAAGCTGCCGCGCGCGCTGAGCGAAGCCGCGGCCCAGAGCGGCTAGATTCGAGAAGGGCGGGATCCGGGAAGCTCATGGCCGTCTACACCGAGGTATCCGACGAGGACCTGCAGGACTTCCTGACCCAGTACGACCTGGGGCGGATGCTCTCGCTGAAGGGCATCGCCGAAGGCGTGGAGAACTCCAACTACCTGCTGCACACCGAGGAGGGGAGTTACATCCTGACGCTCTATGAGAAGCGCGTGCACCGCGAGGACCTGCCCTTTTTCCTGGGGCTGATGGAGCATCTCTCCGGCCAGGGTTTTTCCTGTCCGGTGCCGATCAAGGGCAAGGACGGCGAGGCTCTGCGCGAACTCTGCGGGCGGCCTGCGGCCATCATCTCCTACCTGGAGGGGCTCTGGCCCAAGCGCATCCATCCCTGGCACTGCAACCGGCTGGGCGCGGCGCTGGCCGAGTTCCACAAGGCGGGGCAGAGCTTTGGTATGCGCCGCGCGAACAACCTCTCCGTGGCGGGCTGGCGCCCGCTCTTCGAGTCCTGCCGGACGCGCGCCGACACGGTGGAGCCCGGCCTCAGCGAGGCGCTCGATCGGGAGCTGGACTTCCTGGAGGCGAACTGGCCGAAGCATCTGCCCGAAGGCGTGATCCACGCCGACGCCTTTCCGGACAACGTCTTCTTCGTCGGGGACGAGCTGTCCGGCATCATCGACTTCTACTTCGCCTGCAATGACTTCTTTGCCTATGAACTGGCGATCTGCCTCAACGCCTGGTGCTTCGAGCCGGACACCTCCTTCAACGCCACCAAGGCGCGCCAGTTGCTCCAGGCCTACCGGGAGCACCGCCCGCTGGAGCGTGAGGAACTGGAGGCTCTGCCGGTCCTGGCGCGCGGCAGCGCGATTCGGTTCCTGCTGACGCGCCTCTACGACCTGCTGAACCATCCCGAAGGCGCGCTGGTGACGCCCAAGGACCCGACCGAGTACTGCCGCAAGCTGCGCTTTCATCAGGAGGTGCGCGGCCCCGGCGCCTATGGGCTGGATGCATGACCTCGGCTGAGCAGCGCGTTGAAATCTTCACCGACGGCGCTTGCAGCGGCAATCCCGGGCCGGGCGGCTGGGGGGCTGTCCTGCGCTGGCGCGGGGTGGAGAGGGAACTATCGGGCGCGGAGGCCGCGACCACCAACAACCGCATGGAGCTGATGGCGGCCATCGCCGCGCTGGAAGCCTTGAAGCGGCCGTCGAAGGTCGATCTGACAAGCGATTCCACCTACCTGCGCGACGGCATCACCAAGTGGATCCATGCCTGGCGGGCCAAGGGCTGGAAGACCGCGGGCAAGAAGCCGGTCAAGAATCAGGACCTGTGGCTGCGGCTGGATGAAGTGGCGAAGCGCCACGATATCGAGTGGCACTGGGTGAAGGGCCACGCCGGTCACGCCGAGAACGAGCGGGCCGACAAGCTCGCCCGAGACGCGATCAAGACCCTGAGCGACTAGAAGTCGGCGTCTTCGATCATCTGTAGGGTTTCCGCCCCGCGGGTCGCCGCGGTCATCAGGCCGATGGCCTGGGGCAGGACGTTGTCGGCGTAGAAGAGCGCGGACTTGATCTTGGCCTCCAGGAAGGCCGTATCGCCTTCGCCCTCGGCCAGCAGTGTCTCCGCCCGCTCGGCGGCGCGCGCCATCTGCCAGCCCCCGGCGACCGTGCCGAAGAGCCGCAGATAGGGGGAGGAGGCCGCGGCGGCCAGCTTCATGTCCTTGCCCCCTGCCTCGACCAGCCAGCCGGTCGCCTGCTTCAGGTTCTCCACGCCCGCCCCCACGGCGCTCGCGATCATCTTGACGCGGGTGGAGGCGGTCAGACCTTGAAGCTCTTCTTCCATGCGGGCGATCACGCGCTGGGCGGTCTCGCCCTTGTAGCGCAGGATCTTGCGGCCCACGAGGTCGAGCGCCTGGACACCGTTCGTGCCTTCGTAGATCGGCGTGATGCGGGCATCGCGCAGGTGCTGGGCGGCCCCGGTCTCCTCGATGAAGCCCATGCCGCCATGGACCTGCACGCCAAGGGAGGCGATCTCGACCCCCAGATCGGTGCTCCAGGCCTTGACGATGGGGGTCAGGAGGTCGATGCCGTCGATCTGGTGGCTCTGACGCGCCGCCTCGTCCGGGTCGCGCCGCGCGCGGTCCATCTCTCCCGCGGCGACGTAGGCGAGCGCGCGCGCCGCCTCGGTCTGGCTCTTCATGGTCATCAGCATGCGCCGCACGTCGGGATGGCGGATGATGGCGACCGCGTCGCCGCGCGAGCCGATCTCAGCCGACTGCACGCGGTCACGCGCGTAGTGCAGCGCCTGCTGGTAGGCGCGCTCGGCGATGGCGACGCCCTGGAGCCCCACGGTCAGGCGGGCGTTGTTCATCATGGTGAACATGTACTCCATGCCCCGGTTTTCCTCGCCGATCAGATAACCGACCGCGCCCCCGGAATCGCCGTAGGCCATGACGCAGGTTGGGGAGCCGTTGATGCCCAGCTTGTGCTCGATGGAGACGCAGCGCAGGTCGTTGCGCGTGCCGGGCGTGCCGTCTTCCTTGGGCAGGAACTTCGGCACGATGAAAAGGCTGATGCCCTTGGACCCGGCGGGCGCTCCGGGCGTGCGCGCCAGCACCATGTGGATGATGTTGTCGGTGAAGTCGTGCTCGCCGTAGGTGATGTAGATCTTCTGCCCGGTGATCAGGTAGTGGTCGCCGTTCGGCTTGGCGCGCGTCTTGACCGCGCCGACGTCGGTGCCGGCCTGCGGTTCGGTCAGGTTCATGGTCCCGGTCCACTCGCCGGAGATCAGGCGCGGCAGGTAGCTGTCCTTCTGCTCCTCGCTGCCGTGGGCCTGGAGCAGTTCCACCGCGCCCTGGGTCAGAAGCGGGCAGAGCGCAAAGGCCATGTTCGCGCTGTTCCACATTTCCGCCAGCGCCGAGCCCAGGGTCCAGGGCAGACCCTGACCGCCATAGTCGGGATCGAAGGGTAGCGCGTTCCAGCCGCCCTCAACGAACTGCCCATAGGCCTCGGCGAAGCCTTTCGGGGTGCGCACCGCGCCGTTCTCGTAAACGGCCTTCTCCTTGTCTCCGCTGTGGTTCAACGGGGCGATCACTTCGGAGGCCAGCTTGTTCGCCTCCTCCAGCACCGCATCCACAAGATCTGGAGTCGCTTCCTCGTAACCGGGCAGGCCCGCGATGTCTTTCAGGCCCGCAAGCTCGTTGAGAGCAAAGCGCATGTCGGCGAGAGGGGCGGCGTAATCGGTCATCTCTTAGGCTCTTTTCCTAGCGTTCGGCGGTCTCGTCTCAGCAGGTTTACCTATAGGTCAACCTGATCCGGGTCAAGCGTGTCGCCCCTTTAGGAAATGCGGGGGCTGGTCGCTTGGGGCCTTCTCCTCTATCTTGGAACTTCGAGAGTTCTAAGGAGAACCTTGGAAAACCGGAGGGCCGAGCGGGCGCGCTACGAGGCCGAGCGTCAGCAGGGAGAGGAACAGGTCGTGAGCCACCGTATTGTGTAAGAGGATTAGGATGCCGAGTAGCGGACTCCGTCCGGCGTTCAATGAAAAAGCCGCCCGGAGCAGGGTCTTGCTCCGGGCGGCTTTGTATTTGTCGATTGCGTCTTTGTTGAGGGTGCGCGGGCGTTCCTACTCGATCACTTTCGGCCAGTTGCCGTCAGCCTTGGCGATGTTGCCGGGAATGTCCTCGCTCCAGCGCTGCTGAACGTCCTTGCTGTAGTTGAGGTAGAGCTTGCCGTCCACGATCTTCCAGGCGTCCGGATCGGCCGAGGCGGTATAGCCCTGGGAGACCGCCCAGGCGCAGTAGCCGCCATACTGGGGTGCGAACTTCTCGGGGTCGGCCTTGAAGCTCTCCAGGTTCTCCTGGCTGGCGAAACGCCAGGTGGCGCCGTTCCATTCGTATTCGTAGTCGGCGCTGCCCTCGACGGGCTTGCCCATGGTGAAGTAGGCGACCGGATCGTGGCCGTCGACGGCGAGGCTGCTGAAGGTTCCGGTGTAGACCGGATCGGCGGCCTGGGCGGCGGAGGGTTGCAGGAGGCTGGCGCCGGCGGCCAGGAGCCCGGCGGCCAGCAGGCTGAAGAAGTAGATGCGGAAAGCGCGCATGTCTTGTCTCTCCCTTCTTGGGTCCGGGGCGGTCAGGGAATCGCCGCCCCGCTCACTGGAAAAGATGTGCCCGGCGGCCACGCTGGAAAAGACACAAGATATCACGCCTGAGTGAGCGCGGGGCCGGCGGGGCGGGATCCGTTACTCCGGGATCCTCACCACCTTGCCGGGGTTGAGGATGCCCTTGGGATCGAAGAGCTTCTTCAGGTCGCGCATCATCCCGATCTCGATCTCGGACTTGAAGCGCTCGTTCTCCTCCACCTTCATGCGGCCCAGGCCGTGTTCTGCGGAGATCGAGCCGCCGAAGCGCTTGACCACCAGGTCGTGGACGGCGTCGTTCACCTCGTCCCAGCGGGCCAGGTAGGCGTCGCGGTCGGCGCCTTCGGGCTGGGTCAGATTGAAGTGGATGTTGCCGTCGCCCATGTGGCCGAAGGCGACAGGGCGGATGCCGGGCACCAGTTTCTCGACCAGCGCCAGACCTTCCTTCAGGAAGGCCGGGACCGAGGAGACCGGCACGGAGACGTCATGCTTGATGGAGCCGCCCGCTGGAATCTGCGCCTCGACGATCGCCTCCCGGATGTACCAAAGCTCCTTGGCCTGCCCCTCGCTCGCGGCGATGGTGGCGTCGGTGACGATCTCCTCCTCGAAGGCCGCGGCCAGGATCTCCTCCATCGCCTCGCCGATGCCTGAATCCTTCTTGCCCGAGGTGATCTCGGTCAGGACGTACCAGTCGGACGGGCTCTCCAGCGGGTCCTTCACGCCCTCCACGTACTCCAAGGCGAAGTCCAGCGCCTGACGCGGGATCAGCTCGAAGGCCTTTACCGCATCGCCGGTGCCCGCGCGCATGCGCCCCAGCAGCGTCAGCGCGGCCTCCGGGCTCGGCACCGCGACGAAGGCCACGGCGGTCTCCCGCGGCTGCGGGAAGAGCTTCAGGACGGCGGCGGTGATCACGCCCAGCGTGCCCTCGCCACCGATGAAGAGGTGCTTCATGTCGTAGCCGGTGTTGTCCTTGCGCAGACCGCGCAGCCCGTTCCAGATGCGCCCGTCGGCCAGCACGACCTCCAGCCCCAGGACGAGGTCGCGGGTGTTGCCATAGCGGATGACGTGGATCCCGCCGGCGTTGGTCGAGAGATTGCCGCCGATCTGGCAGGTGCCTTCCGCGCCCAGGCTCAAGGGGAACAGGCGGTCGGCTTCCTCGGCGGCTTCCTGGAGGTTTTGCAGCACGCAGCCCGCTTCCACCGTCATGGTGAAGTTGTCCGGATCCAGGTCGCGGATCTTGTTCATGCGGCCAAGGCTGAGGATCACTTCGTCGCCGCCTTCGAAGGGAACGCCGCCGGCCACCAGACCGGTGTTGCCGCCCTGCGGAATGACCGGCACTTCGTATTCATTGGCCAACGCCAGGATCTTGGAGACCTCCTCGGTGCTGCCGGGACGCAGCACGAAGGCGCACTTCGGCTGGTAGCGCCCGCGCCACTCCTTCTCGTAATGGGATTTGCCGTCCGGATCGGCGATCACGAACTTCTCGCCCAGCAGGTCGCTGGCCGCGGCCTTGAAGCGATCGAGCCGTTCTTTTCTGTCGGGTTTTTCTGTCATGACGGCAAGGAGTGTAGCGCCCAAAATTTGTCTGACAAGTTATTCCGGGTCGGCCTCGCCCTCAGGGCTTGGGCGCGGGGCCGCGGCGCGCGCCAGACGGTCGTTGATGGCCAGCCCCAGGCCCTCGGCGGGGATCGGCATGACGGCGATCCCGCCTTCGGCTTCGCGGTCCAAGCGATGCAGGGCGGCGAAGAGGTGCGCCGCCGCTTCCAGCAGGTCGCCGCTCTCGCTCAGGTTCTCGGTGACCGTTGCGCCGGGCAGGGGATCGGGCCCGAAGGCCAGCAGGGCCTCGCCGGGGGCAAGCTCCGTCGCGTTCAGCCGTAGAGGCGCCTTGGGCGCATAGTGGCTCTCCAGCATGCCAGGGGCGGTGACGGGGCCCTTGATGCGCGCCTTCATCGGACCGATCACGCGCTCCAGGTCGGCCAGCGTGACCGCGCCGGGGCGCAGCAGGTGCGCCTCCTCCTCCAACAGCTCCACGACGGTGGACTCCAGGCCCACCTGACAGGGACCGCCGTCCAGGATCATGGCGACGCTGGCGCCCAGGCTCTCCGAGACGTGCTCTGCCTGGGTCGGGCTGAGGCGGCCGGAGGCGTTGGCGCTGGGCGCGGCCAGGGGAAAGCCGGTCTCCTTCAGCAGCGCGCGCGCAACGGGATGGCTTGGCAGGCGCACGGCCTGGCTCGCCAGTCCCGCGCTGCAGAGCAGCGAGATACCGCAGTCGGCCCGGCGCGGCAGCACCAGGGTCAAGGGGCCGGGCCAGAAGGCTTCGGCGAGCTTCTCCGCGCGGTGATCAAACAGCACTTCCCGCTGCGCCGCCTCGACTTCCGCGAAGTGCGCGATCAGGGGGTTGAAGCTGGGCCGCTGCTTGGCGGCGAAGATCGCGGCGACCGCTTCGTCGCTGCGCGCGTCCGCGCCCAGGCCATAGACGGTCTCAGTGGGAAAGGCGGCGAGCTTTCCCTCGGCCAGCAGCTGGGCGGCTTCCTTGATGGTCTCCGGGTTGGCGGGGAGGGGCTTGGGAAGGGGTTTTTCGGTCATTCGCTGACTTTGTCTCCAGGATTGGGATTCCATCCTGCTTATCAGAAATGCCGCCGCCTTGCTAATCGGCGGAGTGCGCTTGAAGTCCGCTATCAGCCCATGTATCACTATATGTTGCAGTGCAACAAGCCGAGCAGCAAAGGACCCTTGGCCCATGAGCGCCAAAGTTATCACGGTCGCCCAGCAGAAGGGCGGCGCCGGAAAGACCACGATCGCAGCCCACCTCGCCATTGCCCTGACCGCCGCCAAGAAGAAGGTCGCGGTGGTGGACATCGACCCCCAGCAGTCGCTGACCATGTGGTACCGCATGCGCGAAGAGCGCTTCGGCGACGCGGGCGCGGGCGTTCTGGTCAATCAGGTGAAGGGCTGGCGCACCAAGAACGAGGTCGAGAAGCTGGCGCGCGACCATGACATCGTGCTGATCGACAGCCCGCCGCACATGGAGACCGAAGCCCGCGTGGCCGTGCGCGCCGCCGACCTTGTGGTGGTGCCGGTGCAGCCTTCGCCGATGGACGTCTGGGCGACCCGCCCGACGCTGGAGATGGCGGCGGACGAGAAGTCCCCTGTCCTGATGGTCCTGAACCGGGTCCCGCCGCGCGCCAACCTGACCGGCGAGATGCTGGCGGAGATGAAGAAACTGGGCGCCAGCGTCGCCCGCACGCGCATCGGCAACCGCGTGGTCTTCGCCTCGGCGCTTTCCGAGGGCCGCGCCGTGGGCGAGGTTCAGCCCAGCGGCAAGGCGGCCAAGGAGATCGCCGCGCTGGCCAAGGAAATCCTCAAGAAGGTGCAGTAGAGCGGGCGCCGTCCTCCGGCTTCCCGCTCCAGACACGACAAAACCCGCCGAAGCAAGCTGCCCGGCGGGTCGGTCGTGGTCTCGAGTCTTCCGGGAAATGCCGGAAGAACAGCCCCTTAGAAGCCCTCGCGCTCCATGCGCTTGCGCATAAGCTTGCGGTGGCGGCGAACGGCCTCGGCGCGCTCACGCTTCTTCTTCTCAGAGGGCTTCTCGTAGTTACGACGAAGCTTCATCTCGCGGAAAATGCCCTCGCGCTGCATCTTTTTCTTCAGCGCGCGCAGGGCCTGATCGACGTTATTGTCGCGAACAGTTACGTGCACGGTAGTGTCACACTCCTTCCGGCTCAGCTTTTCAGCTGGACGATTTCACTCTAAAGGCCCGCGTTTAAGCAAAAAAC
Source organism: Limibacillus sp. (assembly GCA_037379885.1). Lineage (NCBI taxonomy): Bacteria > Pseudomonadati > Pseudomonadota > Alphaproteobacteria > Rhodospirillales > Rhodovibrionaceae > Limibacillus > Limibacillus sp. The sequence continues at coordinate 14,528 of JARRJC010000017.1, read as the reverse complement.
GGGCCCTGGCGCCGATCTCCGGCACCAAGGATGGGCGTTGTTATCACAAGCGGAGTCCCTTGTGAAGGGGATTCGGCCCGGAATCTCGCCCTTTCGGAAGGCTGGCGAAATCCGCAAACCCCCTGGAAAGCAAGGCGAATGCGCGCCATATTGCAGGCATGAGCCCACACCGCAAGGAAAATCCCGATGAGGCCCTGAGGGCGCGCCGCCGCGCGCTTCTGGAGGCCGTTCTGCCGCAAGTGCCCTTCGACGGCTGGACCCAGCGCGCGCTGATGGCTGGGGCGGAGTCGGCCGGAATGGACAAGGCCGAGGCGCTCAACCTCTTTCCCGGCGGCCCGGCGGAGGCGATCGCCTTTCATAGCGAGGAGGCCGACCGCCGCATGTTGACGGGCCTTGCCGAGATGGGCCTGGAGGACATGAAGGTGCGTGAGCGCATCTCCGCTGCCGTGCGACTGCGGTTGGAGCAGAACGCGGGCGAGCGAGAGGCGATCCGCAAGGCGCTCGCCTTCCTCGCCATGCCGCAGAACGCGGGCCTCGCCACGAAGCTGCTCTACCGCACGGTGGACGCCATGTGGCTGGCCGCGGGCGACCGTTCCACGGACTACAACTTCTACACCAAGCGCCTCCTGCTCTCGGGCGTCTATTCCTCGACCCTGCTCGTCTGGCTCGACGATCAAAGCGAAGGAAACCAGAAGACCTGGGATTTCCTGGAGCGGCGCATCGACGAGGTGCTGAAGATCGGCGGCAAGCTGGGCAAGGGCATGAAGCAGCTTCTCGACCTGCCCGACCGCCTGTTCGAAGGCGGTCTGCGGCCCGGGCGCCGCCGCCTACGCCCCATGCGCTAAAGACCGGTCGCCTTGGTGGCGGCTCATCCTTCGAGACGGTCCCTTCGGGACCTCCTCAGGATGAGGTTGGAGCGTGGGTTTCCCCCTCATCCTGAGGAGGCGCGCCAGCGTCGTCTCGAAGGATGGGACGCTTGCCGCCCAGATTCCGTCTATTCCTTGGGAAACAGCCTGTTGACGTGGCCCATCTTGCGGCCCGGGCGCGCTTCGGCCTTGCCGTAAAGGTGGAGCCGGGCGGCGGGGTCCTGGAGGATCTTGTGCCACTGCTTCACGTCGTCGCCGATCAGATTCTTCATGACCGCGTTGGAGCTGCGCTCGACCGAGCCCAGCGGCAGGCCCGCGACAGCGCGCACGAACTGCTCGAACTGCGAGGTGACGCAGGCGTCCATGGTCCAGTGGCCGGAGTTGTGGGGGCGCGGCGCCATTTCGTTGACCAGCACCTCGCCCGTGGTGGTGACGAACATCTCGATCGCGAGCAGGCCGACCACGTCCATCGCCTCGGTCAGCCGCTTGGCGATCATCTCCGCGCGCTCGGCGATCTGCGGTGAGATGCGGGCCGGTGCGATGGTCTGATCGAGAATGTGGTTCCGGTGCTGGTTTTCGACCGGCGGATAGCTCTGCATGGCGCCGTCCGGCGTCCGTGCGACGATCACGGAGATTTCCAGGTCGAAGTCCACGAAGCCTTCCAGGATGCCCTGCACGTCCTTCTTGCCGCCGGACATCTCGGCCCAGGCCTCGGCCGGATCCTTGTCGTTCTGGATCAGCACCTGACCTTTGCCGTCATAGCCGAACTCGGTGGTCTTCAGGACCGCCGGCTTGCTGAACTCGCGCAGGGTGCGCGCCAGGTTGTCCGGCCCGGAAACTTCCGCGTAGCGCGTCGTTCCGACCTTGTTGGCGACACAGAAGTCCTTTTCCCGCAGCCGGTTCTGGCAGATGTGCAGGACCTTCGGCCCCGGGCGGACAGGTTTATGGCGCTCGAGGATTTCCGCGGTCCTGGCGGGTACGTTCTCGAACTCGAAGGTGACCACGTCGACCGACTCGGCGAAGCGGGTGAGGGCCTCTTCGTCCTCGTAGGCGGCGACGGTGGTGAGGCTGGTGACCTGACTGCCCGGCGAGTCGGTGTCCGGGCAGTAGATGTGACAGCGGTAGCCGAGCCGCGCGGCGGCGAGGGCGGCCATGCGGCCAAGCTGACCGCCGCCCAGGATGCCGATCACCGATCCCGGCGGAAGCGCGTCCTTCTTCTTCACCATGATGTCCCCCGTCCCCCCATCGGCGTCAGCTTTCGCCGTTCGGTTCTTGCGCGACGGCGGCGGTCTGGCGCGCGCGCCACTCGTCCAGCGCCTTGGCGACCGCGCTGTTCCCGAGCGCCACGACGGAGGCCGCGAGCAGCGCGGCGTTGATGGCGCCCGGCTTGCCGATCGCCAGCGTCCCCACCGGCACGCCGCCCGGCATCTGTACGATGGAGAGCAGGGAGTCCATGCCCTTCAGGGCCTTTGACTCGACCGGCACGCCAAAGACCGGAAGCGGCGTCATGGCCGCGGTCATCCCGGGCAGGTGCGCCGCACCCCCGGCGCCCGCGATGATCACCTTCAACCCGCGATCGCGCGCGGACTTGGCGTAGTCCGTCAGGCGGTCGGGCGTGCGGTGCGCGGAGACGATGCGGGTTTCGTGGGCGACGCCCAAGGCTTCGAGGGTCTCGGCGGCATGGCGCATGGTCTCCCAGTCGGACTGGCTTCCCATGATGATCCCGACGTCCACGCTCTGATCGCTCATGATAGGTCCCTTGTCTCGGCGTCACCCCTGGCGGGTGGGAGCGCGATTATTGGGAAAAGGGCCCGGCGAGGCAAGGTTCGCTTGCCCGCTTTTTGCCCTTCGGGCCTCACGCGATGATGTCCGGCAGTATCTGCGCGTGCAGGCGCGTGATCTGATCCTTGAGCTGGAGTTTGCGCTTTTTCAGACGGCGCAGCTGCAACTGGTCGATGACCGAACTCTCGGTCAGGCGCGCGATCACGTCGTCGAGGTCGCGATGCTCGCTCTCCAGCACCGAGAGACGCGCCTTGATCGCCTCGGTCTGCTGGTCTTCCATGTCTTGGGGCGTATCGTCGTTCATGTCCGTGATTATAGCCCAGGGCCCAGTTACTTAGGAGTCCGCTTTGTCGGTGGAAAAGGCTGAGAAAACAAGCGCCAATCCCTTCTGGGACTTCTCGCTGAAGGTCTACGCCCGCCCCGGCGCCGCCGAGGCGGCCCTGAAGCTGCAGGACGAGGGCGGGCAAGATGTGAACCTCTTGCTGTTCTGCTGCTGGGCGGCGGTCTGCGGCCACCCTCTGAGCCAAGCGGAGGCCCGCGCGCTCGAGGCCGAATCGGAGGAGTGGCGGCGCTCGGTGGTGCGGCCGCTCCGCCAGGTCCGGCGCCATCTGAAGCCGCTTGAACCCGAGCCGGGAGTGGCGGCGCTCAGAGCCCAGGTAAAGCGCCAGGAACTGGCGGCCGAGCGGCTCCAGCAAGACCGCTTGAATCGCCTGCTTCCGCTGACCGCCGCCGGGGAGGAGGCCGGGGCGCAAGAATTGGCCGGGGAGAACCTAAGCGTGTTTTTCGAGGCGACGGGGCAGGGAGCGCATGAGACGCAGGCTTTCCTGAAGGCGGTTTTTGGGAGCGGGGTCTAGTCGGGCCGGCGCTTCTGGTCGTCGCCCCAGCGCCCGACGCGCCCGCTCTCCAGCCCGAAGAGGTCCAGGACGCGCCCCAGGCTGTGGTCGACCATGGCGTCCAGATCCTTGGGACGCGCGTAGAAGGCTGGCACCGGCGGGGCGATGATCCCGCCCATCTCCGAGACAGCCAGCATGTTCTTCAGGTGGCCCGTATGAAAGGGCGTCTCGCGCACCATCAGAACGAGGCGCCGCCGCTCCTTCAGGACCACGTCGGCGGCGCGGGTCAGCAGGTTCGAGGTGACGCCGGAGGCGATCTCGGCCAGCGAGCGCACCGAACAGGGCGCGATCACCATGCCGGAGGTCTTGAAGGAACCGCTGGAAATCGCCGCGCCCATGTCTTCGACCTTGTGGATAACATCGGCCAGTTCCTGGACGTGACTCACCTTTAGGTCGGTTTCGTACGCCAGGGTCAACTCTGCCGAACGGCTCATCACCAGGTGGGTCTCAACGGGCAGATCGCGCAGTATCTCTAAGAGCCGGACGCCATAGATTACGCCGCTGGCCCCGGAGATCCCCACGATCATGCGTTGTTTATCGGTCATGGCCTAACGGTCCTTGTCGCAGCGCACAGTCACCATCTTTCCAGCTTGCAGATAGAGGCGTAGCATACCAAGTGCAAATGGTAGGTGATTTTACTGAAGGGAGGTTGGATATGATCAATCCAGAACACCTGGAAGCCCTCCGCACCAAGCATGCAAGCCTGGAGCAGGAGATAGACCAAGAAAACCAACGCCCCCACCCAGACGACATCAGATTGCACGAACTCAAAAAGAAGAAGCTTCACATCAAGGAAACGTTGAGCCGCTTGCAGGTAGAAGCCTGAAGCGGTTTTTTTGACTCCCGGCGCGGACGGATCTGCTCACCCGCGCCGGGCTCAGAATCTAAATCCCAAGCCTAGCGGCTGCTTCACTGGTCCTTCACGGGCACGGTGTAGTTCAGCGCCATGCGCCCGCCGTCCGGGAAGATGGTCTGCCCGGTGATGTAGCTCGAATCCTCGCTCGCCAGGAACACCGCCACGCTTGCGATCTCCTTGGGCTCGCCGACGCGCCCCATGGGCGTGCGCGAAAGGATGCCGCGCAGCTTTTCCGGATCGTTCGCGACCTGCTCGAAGACTTCCGTGCGGATTGAGCCCGGCCCGATGGCGTTGACCCGGATGCCCTTGTCCGCCAGCGCCAGCGACATGACCTTGGTCAACTGGCCGACGCCGCCCTTGGCGGTCACGTAGGAGGTGATGGCCGGGATCGCCATGACCTGATTGACCGAGGACATGTTGATGATCGTGCCCTTCACGCCCTTGGCCACCATGCGCTTGGCGGCGGCCTGGGCGGTCAGGAAGACGCCCTTGAGGTTGACGCGGAGCACCCGGTCGAAGTCCTCTTCGCTCAGGTCCAGGAAATCGCAGGCATGCACGATCCCGGCGTTGGGGATGCAGCAGTCGATCTGTCCAAAGGCCGCCTCGGCCTTGTCCATCAGCGCTTCCACCTGGGCCTTGTCGCCGACATCGCAGGAAACGAAAAGCGCCTCCCCGCCGGCGGCCTGGATCTCTTCGGCGGCCTCCTCTCCGCGGGTCTCCTGGACGTCGGCCAGCACGACCTTCGCGCCCTCCTCGGCGAAACGCTTGGCGCAGGCCTTGCCGATTCCCGCCGCGGCGCCGGTGATGACGGCCACCTTTCCTTGAAGACGCATGGCGAACTCCTTTTTCTTTTTCGCTTGTTCCGGGGCTTTCGCGCCAAGCTGCCATGCGGCGCGAGGGGCTTCAAGCGCTGCGCGTCAGGAGCCTATCCACCAGCCGTCCGGCCTGTTCCTCTCCCAGCAGCGAGGCGCAGAGGTTGGCCCCGCCGAGGGGCCGGGGCAGCGCGCCCTTCATGTGGCGCAACGCCCGCCCGTCGCTCTCGCCCAGCAGGTCGGCGATCACATCCGGGCTCAGCGCGCCTGCCTGCGGCAGCAGAGAAAAGGCGGCCGGCCCCTGGAGCGCAGTCAGCAGCTTCGGGCCCAGGAACTGCGGCGGCACCCCGCCTTCGACGCGGGCCAGCAGGTGGCGCGCCGTCTCCTCGTAGAAGGGCAGCACGCTGCCGCCCTTCTCGAAGATCATGAAGGCGTTGTGGACGTTGCGGTGGAGCTTCAGGCGGGGGCCGTCGCGGGTGACCCAGTACTCCTGCCCGAAGGCCGCGCCCCGGTCGCAGGGCATCTGCCTCAGGGCGAAGGCCGCGTGGTCCCAGATCAGAAAGTCAGCGTCGGCGTAGACCGCCCGGTCCCAGCCTTCCTCTTCCAGCAGACGGCGCGCGATCGCCAGACGCGCCAGATCGGCCACCATCTGGAGCCGCCCCCCGCACTTGGCGACCAGATCGCCGGGCAGGGCGGCGAAGGCCTCATCGCCATAGAGGCGGTAGCTCAGCCCTTCCCCGGCGGCCCAGGCCCTGGCGCTGTCGAGGCAGGGCTCGATCCAGGCGGGGCGCCTAGCCGCCGCCAGCTGGTAGAGGATTCCGTTCAAGGGCTTGAGCGCTCAGCCCTTGGGCTTGGCGTAGCCGAGGGCGCCCAGGGCCTCTGCGATCTCCTCCAGGATGGCGGGGTCGTCGATGGTCGCGGGAACCTTGAAGTCCTCGGAATCGGCGATGGAGCGCATGGTGGCGCGCAGGATCTTGCCCGAGCGCGTCTTGGGCAGCCGCTTGACCACGGTGACGTTCTTGAAGGCGGCCACCGGGCCTATCTGATCGCGCACCATCTTCACCAGTTCGCCCTGGATCTCCTTGGCGTCGCGCTTGCAGCCCGCGTTGAGCACCACGAACCCCAGCGGCAACTGGCCCTTCAACTGGTCGGCGACACCGATCACGGCGCACTCGGCGACATCGGGATGGGCGGCCAGGACTTCCTCCATCCCGCCGGTCGAGAGACGGTGGCCCGCGACGTTGATGATGTCGTCGGTGCGGGCCATGACATAGACGTAGCCGTCCTCGTCGATGTAACCCGCATCGCCCGTCTTGTAGTAGCCGGGGTAGTCGGCCAGATAGGCCTGCCGGTAGCGGTCCTCCGCGCCCCAAAGGGTCGGGAAGGTGCCCGGCGGCATGGGCAGCTTGGCGACGATGGCCCCGATGGTGCCGGCAGAGACCTCGCGCCCCTCGCCGTCCAGAACCCGCAGGTCCCAGCCGGGCGCGGCCAGGGTCGGCGAGCCGGGCTTCACCGGCAGGGGCTCGATCCCCATGGGGTTGGCCGCGATGGACCAGCCGGTCTCGGTCTGCCACCAGTGGTCGATCACCGGCACCTTGAGCTTCTCCTGCGCCCAGAACAGCGTGTCGGGGTCGCAGCGCTCGCCCGCCAGGAAGAGGGAGCGGAAGTGCGAGAGGTCGTACTTCTTCAGCTCCTCGCCCTCCGAGTCCTGCTGGCGGATGGCGCGGAAGGCGGTGGGCGCGGTGAAGAGCGTGACGATCTCGTGCTCTTCGATCATGCGCCAGAAAGCGCCTGCATCGGGGGTTCCGACCGGCTTGCCTTCATAGACGATGGTGGTGTTGCCGTGCAGCAGCGGGGCATAGACGATGTAGGAGTGTCCGACCACCCAGCCGACGTCGGAGGCGGCCCAATAGACCTCTCCCGGATTGACGTCGTAGATGTTCTTCATGGACCAGTAGAGCGCCACCGCATGGCCGCCGTTGTCGCGCACGATGCCCTTGGGCTGGCCGGTGGTGCCTGAGGTGTAGAGGACATAGAGCGGATCGGTCGCCTCGACCGAAACGCAGTCCGCGGGCTCGGCCTTGGCGACCGTCTCCGCCCAGTCCAGGTCGCGGCCCGGCGTCAACTCGGCCTCGGCCTGGTCGCGCTGCAGGATCAGGCAGTGATCGGGCTTGTGCGTGGCGCGCTCGATGGCGCCGTCCAGCAGGGGCTTGTAGGCGACCACGCGGCCCGGTTCGATGCCGCAGGAAGCGGCCAGCATCGCCTTGGGCTTGGCGTCGTCGATGCGGGTCGCCAGCTCGTTGGCGGCAAAGCCGCCGAAGACGACCGAATGAACCGCGCCGAGGCGCGCGCAGGCCAGCATGGCCATGACGGCTTCCGGGATCATGGGCATGTAGACGATGACCCGGTCGCCCTTGCCGACACCCAGGGCCTGGAGCGCCCCGGCCAGTTTGGCGACCTCGTCGCGCAACTCGCGGTAGCTGTAGGTCTTCTTGTTTCCGGTGACCGGGGAATCGTAGATCAGCGCCGCCTGATCGGCGCGCCCGCCTTCGACGTGGCGGTCCAGCGCGTTGTAGCAGGTGTTGAGCTTGCCGCCCGTGAACCAGCGGTAGAAGGGCGGGTTGCTGTCGTCCAGCACCTTGTCCCACTTCTTGTCCCAGTGGATCTTCTCGGCCGCCTCGGCCCAGAAAGCCTCCTTGTCCTCAAGCGAACGCTGGTGAAGCTCGCGGTAGCCAGCCATGAAGTCATCCTCCCGGTCTTCAAATTCTTCAGCAGCGCCTGGATGGCGCTTTGGCGCACACTGTAGGCGGGGATAGCCGATATCGAAAGTCCCTGACGTTGAGATGGATCAAGTTCTTGCGGGAGACCTGCGTCCGTGCCTAAGAAGAAGGGCCCAGACCAGAGCGCCAACAGGCAAGGAGAGCCGTTCCGATGAGCAGCCCCTATGATACAGGTCTCGACAAGAACCCGGCCAACTACGTCCCCCTCTCGCCCCTGAGCTTCATCAGGCGCACGGCGGCGACCTTTCCCGAGCGGCCTTCGGTGGCGCATGGCGCGCGCCGTTACACCTGGGCTCAAACCTACGAGCGCTCGCTGAGGCTCGCCTCGGCGCTGGCTGCCCGCGGGATCGGCAAGGGCGACACGGTCGCGGTGATGCTGACCAACACACCGGAGATGGTGGAGGCGCACCACGGCGTGCCGATGACCGGTGCGGTTCTGAACGCGCTCAACTACCGGCTGGATGCCGCCAGCATCGCCTTCATCCTGCAGCATGGCGAGGCCAAGCTGCTGATCACGGACACGGAGTTCGCGCCGGCCGTCAAGCAGGCGCTGGCGATGTTGGACCAGCAGATCCCCGTGATCGACGTGGACGACAGCGAGGGCCCGGGCGGCGAACGGCTGGGGGAGAGCGACTATGAGGCCTTCCTGGCCGGGGGCGATCCCGCTTTCGAGTGGTCCCTGCCGGAAGACGAGTGGGACGCCATCGCGCTCAACTACACCTCCGGCACCACGGGCAATCCAAAGGGCGTGGTCTATCACCATCGCGGCGCCTACATGAACGCTGTCGGCAACACCATGGTCTGGTCGCTGCCGGCCTTTCCCGTCTATCTCTGGACCCTGCCGATGTTCCACTGCAACGGCTGGTGCTTCCCCTGGACCGTGACCGCCAAGGCGGGGGTCCATGTCTGCCTGCGCAAGGTCGAGGCCGGGGCGATCTACGAGGCCTTCGCCAAGGAGGGCGTCACCCACATGTGCGGCGCGCCCATCGTCATGCAGGTGGTGAGCGGCGCCAAGGAAGCCGATCGCAAGCCCTTTTCGCAGAAGGTGAACTTCATGACGGCCGCCGCCCCGCCGCCCGCCTCCGTCCTCCAGCGCATGGCGGACGAGGGGATCGAGGTGACCCACGTCTATGGACTGACCGAGGTCTACGGCCCGGCGGTGGTCTGCGAGTGGGACCCGGGCTGGAGTGCGCTTCCCAAGGAGGAGCAGGCGGCCAGGAAGGCGCGCCAGGGCGTCACCTATCCGGTGCAGGAGGCGATCATGGTGGCCGATCCGGAGACCATGGAGCCGGTGCCGCCCGACGGCGAGACCATCGGCGAGGTCTTCATGCGCGGCAACATCACCATGAAGGGCTACCTGAAGAACCCGAGCGCCACGGACCAGGCCTTCTCGGGCGGTTGGTTCCATACCGGCGACCTGGGTGTCATTCACGGCGACGGCTACATCGAGCTGAAGGACCGCTCCAAGGACATCATCATCTCCGGCGGGGAGAACATCTCCTCCATCGAGGTGGAGAACCTGCTGTTCAAGCATCCGGCGGTGGCCGGCGCCGCGGTGGTCGCCAAGCCCGACGAGAAGTGGGGGGAGACGCCTTGCGCCTTCATCGAGCTCCACCCGGGCGCCGAGGCGACGGCCGAGGAGCTGATCCAGTTCGCGAAGGACAACATGGCGGGCTTCAAGGTGCCGCGCACCATCATCTTCGGCGAACTGCCCAAGACCTCGACCGGCAAAATCCAGAAGTTCGTGCTGAGAGAAAAGGCGCGCAACGGCTGAGCCGGGACGCGACCAACTACTCCGCGGCTTCGGCGACCTCGAGTTCGGCGAGGTAGCGCTCGGCTTCCAGGGCGGCCATGCAGCCCATGCCGGCGGCGGTGACGGCCTGGCGGTAGACCTTGTCCTTCACGTCGCCCGCGGCGTAGACGCCCGGCAGGTTGGTCTCCGTGGAGTCCGGCTTGGTGATCAGGTAGCCCTCGGAGTCCATCTCGAGCTGATCCTTGAAGAGCCCGGTCGCCGGGTCGTGGCCGATGGCGATGAACAGGCCGTCGGCCTCGATCTCGGAGACCTGATTGGACTTCACGTTCTTGATCTTCACGCCGGTCACGCCCAACGGATCCTGGCCGCCCACGACCTCCTCGACCACCGAGTCCCAGATCACCTCGACCTTCGGGTGCTTGAAGAGGCGGTCCTGCATGACCTTCTCGGCGCGCAGCTCGTCGCGGCGGTGGATCAGGGTCACCTTGGACGCGAAGTTGGTCAGGAAGAGCGCCTCCTCCACGGCGGTGTTGCCGCCGCCCACCACGGCGACCTTGCGCTCGCGGTAGAAGAAGCCGTCGCAGGTCGCGCAGGCCGAGACGCCGAAGCCCCGGAACTTCTCCTCGCTGGGCAGGCCCAGCCAACGCGCCGTGGCGCCGGTAGCGATGATCAGCACGTCGGTCGTGTAGGTTCGTCCGCTGTCGCCCTTGAGGCTGTAGGGACGCTTGGAGAGGTCGACCTCCAGGATGGTGTCGTTGATGATCTCGGTCCCGACGTTGGCCGCCGGGGCCTGCATCTGCTCCATCAGCCAGGGCCCCTGGATGGCGTCGGCGAAGCCGGGGTAGTTCTCGACGTCGGTCGTGATGGAAAGCTGGCCGCCCGGCTGCAGGCCGGAGACGAGGCGCGGCTCCAGCGCGGCGCGCGCGGCGTAGATCGCGGCGGTGTAGCCGGCGGGCCCGGACCCGAGGATCAGGACCTTGCTGTGATCGGACTGGCTCATGACGGCGAACTCCTGGGGCTTTCCTATCCGAATAAGGCTTCAGGGTCCCAAGATAGAAAGCGGGGCCCGCAGCCGCAAGGAAGCGGGAGGCAGCCATGCGCCCAGGGGAGCCTTCACTTGGGGATAAGTCCCCGTTCGACCAGGATTTCTTTCAAAAGCCCGGCGACGCGTTCTGTTTCGCGCAGCGGCACGTAGTGAAACGACTCGAGCGCGCCCTCGAAGACCCGGATGCGCCCCGAGTCGATCAGCGCCTCGTAGAAGCGGTTGAACTTCGGCGTGCCGCCGGGCAGCGCCAGCAGGTAGACCGGCTTGCCGGTGGCGGCGGCCTCCGAGACCATGTTGACGCTGTCCGACGTCACGACCAGCAGATCGGCCAGCGCCAGATAGTCGAAGTAGGGATTGGGCCCCTCGCCCAGGTAGAGGTCGCCGGCGTGGCCGCCCAGGGCCTCGACCAGCGCTTCCTGGTTTGCCAGCCCCGTGCGGCGCGAGGTGGTGACCATCAGGCTGCCGCCCTTGACGGCGGTGGCCATCAGCAGGACGCCGATCAGCGGCTTCAGGATCTCCGGCGTCATCCGATGGGACTTGCTGGGCCCGCCGATCATCACGGCGACGCGGGGCCGCTCCAGGGTCTGAAGGCGCTCGGGCGCGGCCTCCCGCGCTTCTTCCAGCCGCTCGCTGGTGATGCGGTTAAGGCCGCCCAGCGTTTCGATCACGTTCTCGCCTTCGAGCCCGTCATGCATCGGGGCGATCACCGCGTCATAGCCGGTAAGCGCGCGCTGAGGGTTCTGGATGTAGATCGTGAAGCAGCTGCCGCCCGACGCCCTGCGCAGCGCCGCGGCGGGCGCCGCCACCTGCTTGCCGCAGGCGATCAGGATGTCCGGCCAGGGCGGCTCCAGGCTGTCGCCAGCGGGGGACAGGGAGGAGAGCGCGAAAGGCTGAAAGGCCGCGGGCAGCCAGCGCCAGGGCGCGCGGACCCGGACCCGCTTGACCTCCGGCTCCAGACCCAAAGCCGCGGCCAGGCCCAGGCACTGGTTTTCCATGCCGGCCCCGCCGTCGCTCAGAACCCAGCAGCGCGGCCCTTTTTCGCTCGCTTGCGCCATGCGGGGAGTGAGGCAGGCCCTCGGGTTCTGTGCAACAAAAAAGTCCCTTGCAGATCGGGCTTGCAGTCGTTAGTGATCGCGCAATATTATTTCGCCAACCAACCTTCCCGTGGAGTCTTCTGAAAACATGCGCCGCGACAAGCTGGACAGCATCGACCTCCGTATCCTGAAGGACCTTCAGGACGACGGCCGCATCACGAACGTCGAGCTGGCGCGCCGCGCCGGGATCTCGGCGCCGCCCTGCCTGCGCCGGGTGCGCGCGCTGGAGGAGGGCGGCTTCATCAAGGGCTATCACGCCGACATCGACCCCATGGCGCTGGGCTACGAAGTGGTCTTCTTCGCGCTCGTGGGGCTGTCCGGGCAGAGCGAGACGGTGCTGAACGCCTTTCAGAAGCTGGTCGCCGACTGGCCGGAGGTGCGCGAGTGCCACATGGCGCGCGGGCCCGACGACTTCGTCTTGAAGATCGTCGCCCGCAACACCGCGCACGAGAACGAGCTGACCCAGAAGCTCACCTCCGCGCCCAACGTCTCCACCGTGCGCACCATCCAGGTCATCCAGACCTCAAAGGACGACCCCGGCGTGCCGGTCGACCCGACCCATCCGCCCGAAGCGGACTAAGGGAAAGGTAACAGTAAAAAGGGCCGCGCCTCGGCAGAGGCAGCGGCCCTTTTCTTGAGCGGATTCGAAGACTTTCTAGACGAAGGCCACCTTCAGGATTTCGTACTGCTTGGCGCCGCGCGGGGTGTCGACCTCGACCGAATCGCCCACGGCCTTGCCGATGATTGCGCGGGCGATGGGCGAGGTGATGGCGATGCGCCCTTGCTTGACGTCGGCCTCGTCCTCGCCGACCAGCTGGTAGGTGGACTCCTCGTCGGTGTCCTCGTCCACCAGGGTGACGGTCGCGCCGAACTTCACCGTGTCGCCCGACAGCTTGGAGGGGTCGATGACCTCCGCGCGGGAGATCTTGTCCTCCAGCTCGGCCACGCGGCCCTCGATGAAGGACTGGCGCTCGCGCGCGGCGTGGTACTCGGCGTTCTCCGAGAGGTCGCCGTGCTCACGCGCCGCCGCGATCGCCTTGATGACGGCCGGGCGCTCGACCGAGCGCAGGTGCTTCAGTTCTTCTTCCAGCGCCGTGAAGCCGCTGGCGGTCATGGGTACCTTGGCGTTCATCCGTCACTCTTCTTGGTTGGTCTCGCGTAGGGCTTTCAAAAGAAAACGCCCGCCAGCCCGGATTCGGCCCAGCGGTCGCAGCTTCCGTCAGAACGATCCAACAAAGTAAGACTGAAGCGGCGCGACTTCAAGCTGTCCGCCCTTGAGCGCGCGAATCGCCTGCACGGCGGCATTGCAGCCCGCGACGGTGGTGTAATAGGGGATGCCGGACCCCAGCGCCGTGTGGCGGATATCGAAGGAGTCGGCGATGGCCTTGGCGCCCTCGGTGGTGTTGAAGACCAGATCGATCTTCCCCGACTTCATGGCGTCGACGATGTGGGGCCGGCCCTCGCGCACCTTGTTGACGCGCTCGACCTCCAGCCCCTGTTCGCGCAGATAGGCCGCGGTGCCGTCGGTGCAGACCACAGAAAAGTCCATCTCGATCAAGGCCTTGGCCGCGCCCAGCACCTTTTCCTTGTCGGCGTCCTTCACGGAGAGAAAGACCTTGCCGGAAGTCGGCAGCGCAACGCCGGCCCCCAGCTGCGACTTGGCGAAGGCGATGCCGAAGTCGTGGTCCAGGCCCATGACCTCTCCGGTCGATTTCATCTCCGGGCCCAGGATCACGTCCACGCCGGGGAAGCGCGCGAAGGGGAAGACCGCCTCCTTGACCGCGACGTGGTCGTTCTCCGCGCGTTCCAGCTGGAAGTCGGAGAGCTTCGCCCCGGCCATGACCTGGGCGGCGATCTTGGCCACCGGCAGGCCGGTCGCCTTGGCGACGAAGGGGACGGTGCGGCTGGCGCGCGGGTTGACCTCCAGGATGTAGATCTCGCCGTTGGCGACGGCGAACTGGACGTTCATCAGCCCGACCACGCCCAGCGCCAGCGCCAGTTTCTCGGCCTGGCGCTCGATCTCGGCCACGACCTCCTCGCCCAGGGTGTAGGGCGGCAGCGAGCAGGCGGAATCGCCGGAGTGGATGCCCGCTTCCTCGATGTGCTCCATGATCCCGGCGACATGGACCTTCTCGCCGTCGCAGAGCGCGTCCACGTCGACCTCGATGGCGTCGCGCAGGTAGCTGTCGACCAGCACCGGGTTCTTGCCGGAGACCTTCACCGCCGTGTCGATGTAGCGCTCCAGCTCCAGCTCGTCGTTGACGATTTCCATGGCGCGCCCGCCCAGCACGTAGGAGGGACGCAGCAGCACTGGATAGCCGATCTCCCCTGCGATCTTCTTGGCCTCCTCCTTGGAGCGGGAGGTGCCGTTGGCCGGTTGCTTCAGGTCGAGCTTGGAGAGCAGCGCCTGGAAACGCTCCCGGTCCTCGGCCAGATCGATGGCGTCGGGCGGCGTGCCCAGGATCGGCACGTCGGCGCGCTGCAAGGCGTCGGCCAGCTTCAGGGGCGTCTGCCCGCCGAACTGCACGATCACGCCGAGGAGCGTTCCCTTGGACTGCTCGCGCTTGGCGATCTCGATCACGTCCTCGGCCGTCAGCGGCTCGAAATAGAGGCGGTCGGAGGTGTCGTAGTCGGTCGAGACCGTCTC
>JARRJC010000016.1:39452-57579 GCA_037379885.1 Limibacillus sp. | reverse complement strand
GAGGGCCAGCAGCAGGAGGGCCAGCAGCAGGAGCCTGTGGTCTATTCCGCTTCCGACGGGCTGGCGGGTTGCCATCCTGACCAACCAGCGACTGCTGGAAGATATCCAGACTTTCGAGCGCGCCGAACTGGGCGGCGCCGAGCCCGGTGCCGTTGGGCACCGACCTCACCGTGATGTTGCGGTAGCCGTTCCCGGCGTAGACTCCCGTGTTGTCGACACCGCTGCAATTGACGGTTTGTCCAGGCATGGGCATGCCGGTCGAGCAATCGGCGAGCGCGGAGCCAACCGGCGCCGTTACGGTCAGGCCGACAGCCGACGCCCCCACCAAAGCCGTGCTGGAAAGCAGGTGTCCAAGCAGCAAGCGCCTGTTTTTCGACATGGAGTCCCCCCGGAGTCTCAAGCAATCTTATCAGAACCTATGGGTTGCGTTTTTACCCTTACAAAGCCCTCCATACAAGCGTTTAAGGGCGATAAAAAAATGTTTAATAATGCATATTTATAAGTTTATGCGTGCATGCCGGAAAATGCCGCTTGCGCGCCGGGACAGCGCAGCCCAAATCCAAGGCCGACGAGCAAGCGAGGCTTTTCAGGAACCAAGGGGTCGGATGGCGATGAGCATGCCAGTGAAGGAACGGATGACGTCCAAGGAACTCCGCCAGAGAATCCTGGCGCTGGTGGATGGCGAGGCGGACGTGATCGCCAAAATGGCGACCCTGGCGGCCGAGATCTTTCATGCCGACCCCCGCTTCGATTGGGTCGGCTTCTACCGCCGAGTCGATGAGAAGCTTCTCAAGATCGGACCCTACCAGGGCGGGCACGGCTGTCTGGTGATCCCCTTCGACCGGGGCGTCTGCGGGGCAGCGGCGCGCGAGGAGAAGACCCAGCTGGTTGAGGATGTGGAGGCTTTTCCGGGGCACATCGCCTGCGCGGCCTCGACCCGCTCGGAACTGGTGGTGCCGGTCTTCGACGCGACCGGTCGGCTGATCGCGGTGCTGGACATCGATTCCGACCAGCCCGCGGCCTTCACCCAGGAGGACGCGGCCTTCTTCGAGGATCTGATGGCCGAGGTCTTCGCCCGCGCTTCTTAGGCCACGGGCTTGGGCGGCCTCAGAACCGCCTTCTCGCTTTCGTCCATGCGGTCCAGCAGGCCCGTCTCCCAGGCAAGGTACTGCCGCGCGGCCTCCAGATTGCCGTCATGGCGGTCGTGCACGAAGAAGAGGTAGTCGATGCTCTCCGCATCGCTCGGGACCTTTGGCGTCGCCACGGTGCCGTAGCCGGCGGCCTCCCACTCGGAGCGCGACCCCAGGACCACCGCCTGCGCGGCGCGCCCCTCCTCCGCCAGATCCAAGGCCGCCAAAGATGCGTTCCAGGGGTCGTCGGCGGTCAAGACGGCCGAGGCCGGAACCTCCGAGAGGCGCGCCCGGCTCGCCCAGCGCGCGCCGCTCGGATGCCCGGCCCGGAACGCCGTGGAGCTGGAGAAGTCGAACAGCGGGACGCCCGCCAGCCCCTTCTGCGAAATCTCGCCCGGCGCGATCACCGGGATGCCGGGCTCAGGAGGCAGGGCCGCGGCGGGTGTCTGCCGTTCCAACTCTTCAGCCTGCGTGACGTCCAGGTCCAGGGGCCGCGCATCGTGCCCCATGCCGCGCAGCCAGGCCGCCGTCACGGCGGCGCGCAGGCCGCAGTCGTCACAGAGGACGATGCGCGCGCCCCGCACCGCAACCCAGAGGTCGGTCGCCTGGACGAGCTGTCCGCCCGGCGCGTGGCGTGCGCCTGGCAGGTGCCCGCTGGCGAACTCCTCGACGGTGCGTACATCGAACAGGTAGAAGCTGCGGTCTGGGTCTTCCCGCCACGCCGTCAGGCTAGCCCAATCGGCAGTGGGGACGCCGAAGCGCGCGCGGTAGGCGGCGGCACGGCGGCGCGCGCGCTCACGCTGCGGCCCCTGCGGCTCCGGCAAGCGGGCGGCCTTGCCCCCGCGCTCCAGCGACAGACCGGCCAGCTCCCAGCCCTGGGTCCCGTTCTCCAGCGCGTAGATGGGGTTATCGAAACCGGCGTTTATCAGCCCCTGGGCGCCGATGATGGAGCGGGTGCGCCCCGCGCAGTTCACCACCACCGGACGATCGGGCCGGTCCAGCAACTGCTCCAGACGGAAGGGCAACTCGGCGTTGGGGCAACTCCGCCCGCCGGGGATCGCCATCTTCTGGAACTCCTGGGGACTGCGCCCATCCAGGACCAGCGGCGGGTCCTCCGACGACAGCCACTCGGCGAGACGCTCGGGCGGGATCGAGGGCGTGTGCATCTCCGCCTCGACCAGCTCGCCGAAGGCCTTGGAGGGCAGGTTCACGCCCTTGAACAGCCCGTAGCCCGCCGCCTCCCAAGCCGCGGCGCCGCCGTCGATCATGGCGAGGTTCGGGTATCCCAAAGCCTCGAGGCGCCTGGCTGCGCGCTCCGAGATGCCGTCGCCGTCATCCAGAAGCAAAAGCGGCGTCTCCTCGCGCGGCAGCAAGTCCGGCGCCAGACGCTCCAGCCGGCTGTAGGGCAGGTTCACGACGAAGAAGGGGTGCCCCTCTCCATACTGACCCGCCTCGCGCAGGTCGAGAAAGGCCAGCTCGCCCCTTCCATCAAGAACCTCTTGCAGGCGCGCTTTGGCCTCGACCGCCGTGATCCGCTCCAGGGTCATGCTGCTTCCCCGCCCTTCTTCCGGTGTAAACCGGCGGCCAAGATGCCAGAGCCCGACCCGTAAGGCTACGGCTGGCGGCTCTGGCGGCACTCTGCCAGGATGCGCGGGCGCAGCAACTCACAGCCCAGGGCGGAGGCGGTCATGACGGCACAGGAAGAAAAGAGCCTCCCCGGTTCCGTTTGGCGGAGTCCGACGATTTGGGTGCTCTTCGTCACGCTGCTCTGGGGCGTCTACTGGGTTCCCATCATGTTCGTCGAGGCGCGCGGCTTCTCAGCGGTTTGGCCTGGCTTGCTGCTGAACCTCGGGGCGCTCGCCTTGTCCGCCGCCATCCTGCTCTACCGCCGGCCCGCTCTGGCGCGCTTCTTGGAGGGGCGCACGCTTGCGGGCGGCTTTCTCTTCGGCTTGGCGATCACGCTCTACGCCAGCTCCCTGCTGGCGACGGACGTGGCGCGCGCCGTGCTGCTGTTCTACATGTCGCCCGCCTGGAGCACCCTGATCGAGATGGTCTTCATGGGCCGCCGCGCGGGCCCGCGCCGCTTCGCCGCGCTGGGCTTGAGCGCGGCGGGACTCCTGGTCCTGACCGGCGGCGAGGTCGACTTCAGCGATCAGGCGGGACTGGGCGACGCCATGGCCCTGGCCTCGGGTCTGGCCTGGGCGGTCGGCAGCGCGCTTCTGTTCGGTGGCAAGGGAACGGACCTCCGCATCGGCAGCTTCCACTGCCTGCTGGGGGCCGTCGCCAGCGGCCTTCTATTGCTGCTTTTCATTCCCAGCCAGGCCGAGGCCGCGCTGGGCGACTGGTTGGGCGGCCTCGTGATCGGTGCCGCCTACATGCTGCCGATCGTGGTGATCTGCTTTTGGGGCGCCTTGAGCCTGCCGCCGGGCAAGCTGGGATTCCTCCTGACCGGAGAGATCGTCTCGGGCCTTTTGTCCGCCGCGATCTTCCTCGATCAACCCTTCGGTTGGAGCGAAGCGGGAGGGGCCGTGCTCATCTGCCTTGCCGCCGGCAGCGAAGCGTTGGCCCAGGACGGGAAAGCGGCCAAGGCATTATGAGCAAAAGCAGGATGGCGGGCGCCTCAGGCCCCCGTCTATCATGCGCCAAGCAGCGAGCGGCAATTTTGGGAGCGATATCCAGATCATGAAACTCTATGGCAACTTCCTGTCCCCCTACACGCGGCGCGTGGCGATCAGCCTTCATCTGCTGGAGATCCCCTTTGAACTGGAGACGCTCTCGGTCTTCACGACGCCCGACCCCGTCCGCCCGCATAACCCACTGGTCCGGATCCCGACCCTGCTGCTGGACGATGGGGAAGCCGTGTTCGAAAGCGCGGCCATCCTGGATGCGCTCGACATGATGATGCCGCCGGAAAAGCGTCTGGTGCCCGCCGAAGGCAAGGCCCGGCGCGACGTCTTGAGGACTTGCGCCCTTGCCACCGGCGTCATGGACAAGGCGGTCTGGGCCTTCTACGAGGGTCGTTTCCGGCCCGCGGAGATCGTCCATCAGCCTTGGATCGACCACAACGAGAAGCAGGTTCTGAGCGGCCTTGAGGCGCTGGAAGAACAGGTTTCCGCGCTGGGCGACGAGGCTTGGTTGAGTGGCGGCGAAGCCATGAACCAGGCGGACGTCACCACCGGCGTCGCCATCGCCTTTGCCAACAAGGTGCGCCCGAACCTGGAAATCCTGGCGCGCCACCCGGCGCTGGCCGCCTACTCCGCCCGCTGCGAACAGACGGCGGCCTTCCGCTCGGCCCCGGTTCCCGACTAGCGCATGGACAGGGCCCGCCGCCTTCTCGCGTGCTTGGCGATGCTGCTGGCGGCGGAGAGCGCGCAAGCGGCGGAGTTCGCGGCGGGCGGGCTCCTGTTCAGCGACGAGCGGGGCGGGTTCCGCCTGCTGTCGGTCACTGGCGAAGGCAGCCGTGAGGACCCGATCGTCATCGTCGAGGAGATCACCGGCGACGGCCCGGCGCTGCTGACCATCACATCGCAACAGCCGCAGGATCCAACCCGCAGCCCCTCCACCTTCCTGGATTTCCTCAACATCACGGTGGTGAAGATCGTGATCAACGGCAGCGGACGCGACTGGGGCGTTTTCGATATCGAACTGCGCGAGGAGCCGGGCACGCCGAGCGACTATGGCGACGGCCTCTCCTTCGGGCAGATGTACGGCAGCAAGCGGCATATCGAAACAGACCGCTTCGAAGGTTGGCGCCAGCTCGACGAACCCCGCGACCACGTGACCTTCTTCGGCGGTGAGGTGCTGCAGGGAGAAGCGGCGCGCTTTTCCTTCCTGATCACCGATCCGACACCTGCGCGGCGCTTCTATCTGCTTCAGGAGCCCAGCATCCTGCTCTCCCTCGAAGCGCCGGGGGAGCCGCCGCAGTCTGCAAGGATACCCTGATGTTCCCTGCTTTTGGCCTTTGCGCCGGTTTGCGCTATTCTCATGACCATAGGCCCGTTTGAAAGGAAGAGGACCGAAGTCATGATGAAGAAGTCCGCCGTCGCCCTTTCCGTCGCGACCCTCGCCATGGGCGCGGCCCTGATGCCCGCCGCCGTCGCGAAGGCCGACAGCTCGGCCCAGATCGCCAGCGGCGAAGCCACGCAGCCGAAGACCACCACGCCCACGGGCCAGAGCAGCCCTTGCGCGCCCGGCAGCGGCTGCCACCACAACAGCAAGCCGACCACCTCCTAACAGGGAGTCTGGACGGTCAGAGTCTGGACGGTCAATCCGGGTCCGGCGCCTGGGGCTTTTGCCTCAGGTGGCCTTCCTTGACCCAGAGCTTGGCGCCCTCCGCCCCCGCTTCGGCGACCAGCCGGTCGCCCTTCGGCAAGCGGGCCCAGGAATGGGGCTTCAAGGTCTCCCCGGACCACGTCAGCCCGCCCTCCAACAGCAGCAGTTCCAGACCGCCGGGCAGATCGAGGTCGATCCGCGCGCAGGGCGCCCAATGCTCCAGGCGCACCTCCTCCCGCTCGTCCTTGAACAGCGGAACCAGGTCGACGCCCGGACGGCCAGGAGCGGGCAGACGCGGCATCTTCGCGCTGTCCAGGCGCACGAAGGTTGGGTCCTCCGGATCGAACTGCCAGAGCTTGACGAAGAGCAGGCAGCCCGCCGCCGCACCCGGGGTATGGCGCGAGCGGGGCGGATTGCGCACGTAGCTGCCCGCCGGGTAGTCGCCGTGTTCGTCCTGGAACACGCCGTCCAGCACCAGGAACTCCTCCCCGCCGTGATGCACATGGGGGCTGAAGTGGCTGCCCTCGGCGTAGCGCACGATGGAGGTGGCGCGCGCGACCTCTCCGCCTATCCGGTCGAGCATGCGGCGCTCCACCCCCTTCATGGGCGAGGCGACCCAGGGCTCGTCGGCGGCATGGACCAGGGCGCGCTTATCGAAGTCTGCGTTCAGTTCCATCTGCCCCAAGCCGCTAGCTGCTCTTGCCCTTGGCGTGAAAGATGAAGCCCAGGACGTTCATCAGGAACTGGGCGGCCAGGAAAGCCGTGGTGCCGCCCTGGTCGTAGTCCGGCGCCACCTCGACGAAGTCGATGCCGACGATCTCGCCCTTCCGGCTCAGCCCCTGGAACAGCTCCAGCACCTCGTAGTACTGGAAGCCGCCGTGGCTGGGCGTGCCGGTGCCGGGGGCGATCGAGGGATCGAAGCCGTCGACGTCGATGGTCGCATAGTATCGGACGCCCTCGGGAATGCGGTCCAGGACGCCTTCCACGCCCAGCTTGCGGAACTGGCGCACAGAAAGGATGTCGGACCCCGCCTTGCGCGCCGCCTCGTAGTCGCTGCGGTTGGAGGAAGAGACATTGCGGATCCCAAGCTGCGTGAAGCCGGTCACGTGCTTCATCTCCGAGGCGCGGCGCAGGGGATTGCCATGGCCATAGCGCACGCCGTGGCGCTCGTCGACGAAATCCAGGTGCGCATCGATGTGGACGATGTGGACCGGCGGCTGATCGTCGAAGGCGCGGATGCAGGGGATGTGCACCGAATGGTCGCCACCGAGCACCACCGGCAGCGCGCCCGCCTTCAGGATCTTGCGCACGCCGAGTTCGATGTTGTCGTGGCTCTTCAGGGTGTCGGTGTGGATCATGTCGGCATCGCCGATGTCCACCAGCTTCACCTTGTCGACCGGCAGGTAGGTGACATCGTCCTCGAAGTCGTAGGCGCCGCCGTGCCCGAAGGAAAAGAGGGTCGAGGCCTCGCGAATCGCGCGCGGGCCGAAGCGCGCGCCGGCCCGGTACTGCGTGCCCATGTCGAAGGGCGCGCCCAGGATCGCGGCATCGGCCTCGATGGCGTCCCAGTCCGTGCAGACGGGCTGCTTGCCGAAACTGCAGATGCCGACGAAGGGAAGGTTCAGCCGTCCCTTGTCGTAGCCGTGCTCGCTCATGACGCCGCTCCTCCAAGATCACCGCTGAAGATGGTAGGCAGCCAAGGCCGCGACAACAAGCGCGCCCTGGCGGGATCGGCCACGGAGATGTCGGGAGAAGCCGGTCAGCCCTTTCCGGACTGTTTCATCTGCTCGCGGAAGCGCTCGCAAGGGTCGTCCTCGTCGACGCGCGGGGTGAACCAGACGAAATCGAAGAGCGCCGGGTCGAAGGCATCATAGGCTTCGGGGTCTTCCTCGCCCCGCCGTACCTCGACGAAGGCGACGGTCAGCGCCTCCTCCTCCAGAAGCCAGGGCACGCCTCGGTCCTCGCGCACGTGCTGGGCGCCGGCGATCAGGACCGCGCCATCTTCCCGTCCCGCCTCCTTCATGGCGGCCGCCATCCAGGCGTCGCGCAGGCGCTGCACCTTCGCCATGCCGGGCAGCGCTTCGTCCGGCAAGAAGCCACAGTGGGACGCCGAGAGCTGCTCCAGCAGGGGATCGAGTTGGGCCTCGCTATAGTCCCGCTCCCAGCCGAGCCGCGCCGCTTGCTCTTCCGGCAGAGCCTCGCCGCGCGCCAGGCCCCGGATCAATTCTCGGGGCGGCTGCCCGGCGGACTGGGGCAGGTCGTTCAGGAGTGCGACACCCGCGATGCCCGCGTAGTCAGGCCAACTCGGCCAACCCCGCGCCTCCCATTCGAGGGCTGCTCCCAGTGGCCCGAGTTCCTCCAGCCTGGCCGCTTCCATGACGGGTTGGTGCTGCGGCTCCAACATCTCCCAGACCACCGCGGGTCGCCGGCCGGCTTCGACCAGCAGGGCGAGCAGCCGGGCCTGGAGAGCGTGGTGCAGGGCATTGTCGTGCTTCTCGCCGAGCAGCAGATAGCGTGCATCGCGCAGCGGTCCGGCCAGATCGACCTGGCTGATCTCCACCCCGACGTCGGTTCGCCAAAGGGTGCCGGCCAAGGGGTGATCGCCGAGCAGCTTTGGCTCCGCCGCCGAGCTGGACCCGGCGGTCAAGGAAGACAAGGCGGCCCAGGCGCCGAGAAGTAGCGCAAGAAGTGCATTTCGCATGCCGTTCAGATGGCGTAGCCCCCGGTTCCGGACAAGCCCCTTGGCGGGCTCTTGGGTTCGAGCCCTGCGGAGCCCTGTCACACGACCAGCCTTACGCAAGATGCCCCCTTGAGAACATTCAATTTCTCCTATTTATACTTGAAGCAATCGTAAACGGGGAACCATCGTCCATGTCCGAGATCATCCCTGAACCCAAGTTCCTGCTCGCCGCCTCCGTACCTCTGGAGGAGCTGGCGGCGCAGCACTGTACCGACGAGCTACCGAGCGCGGCCCATCTGCGCGCCCTGATCCACATGAGCAACTACAACGTGTCAGGCCACCTGCCCTGGCGTCTGGTCGTCGGCTGGCGCACGCATGAACCCGTGCAGATCGTCCCGGGCCTCGCGCGAAGCGTCTCGCCGATCACGGCCGGGACCTCGGAGATACCTTCCGGCAACGAGGCGATCTTCGTCCAACTGCTCGACGCCGAACGCTACGTGGACGCCAACAGCGGCCGCCTGCTCGACGACTTTGACGCCCTGCTGAACGCGGTCTCAGGGTATGTCTTGGCCCGGGCGGGCGGCGATAGCGGCTCCACGAAAGCGGCAGACATCAGCGCTCAAGCCTAGAGCGAAGGCTTCAAAGCTCGCTGGCCTGACAAACGGCGACCCCGCCCACCGCTATGATCTTAAGCGGCGGGCGGGGAAAACCTCGGTTGTCGAGCCTCTGCCGAGCCTCTACTGGTCGCGCACGATGCGGAAGGTGGTCTTGCCGTCCTCTTCCTTCATTTCTATGTCACCGATCTTGACCGCCCCTTCTGGCAGCGTCTCGGCGGCGTAGATCATGCGCAGTTCTTCGCGCTTCTGTTCGGCCAAGGCGTCGAAACAGGATTGACTGATGGCCTTGGGCGGCACTTCCCAGGCGATCTCATTCGAATCGTCGGCCTGTTCCTTGATCTCCCAATTGGAGTTGGTGTCGGGAACCTCTCCGCAGCCGCCCGGGGGCGGCTGATTCGGGTCCGAGGCCGACGTGCTCGTCATCGTGCCAGACGATCCGCTGTCTCCCGAGGAATCTCCTCCGCCTCCGCCGCCATCAGGAGGCGGCGGTGGTGGTGGCGGTGGCGGCGGCGGGCCGTCCGTCGGCGGCGCTGGAGGCGTGCCCGGAGGGGCCCCTGGCGGCGTACTCGTCGGCGTAGTCGGCGTGCCGGGGTAGGTCGGCACGCCATAGATCGTGGAGCCGTATCTTATGGCTGAGCCATAGTGCCGCCATTCGTCGTCGTCACCACCGGAAAAGATATCGAAGAAGCTTCCGCCGCCATCGACGAACTGCGATGAATCAACCGGCAGACTGAGGGTGACGATCAGATTGACGTAGTACTGGATCACCAAGAACTGAGCGACCATCAGCTGATACTCGATGGCGCGCACCTGGGGGTTTTTCTTTCCCTGATTCCAAGTAACGCCGCCGACGCCACCGGAATCACGCTCGCCCCCGCCGCCCTGGTTCGACAGGGCCAGCGTCGGCGCCGTGGCGATCGCACAGGCCGCTACGCCTGCAAGAAAAATCTTTCTGAGTTTCATGGTTTCCTCCTCTGTCTCCCGCTTTGCCCGCTTTAAGGCGCAGGTCGCTTTCTGTTCAGAAGCTGTAGTTCAAGCGGATTACGTGCCGCACCTCCGTCTCATCCCATCCGTAGTCCACATCGCCGATATGCTTTGCCTCATCCATGTTGGCTTCGAAGTCCGCATAGACTCCTTGGAGAGTGCTTTGCATCTGTTCGGAGTTTTGGGTGAAGTTGAGCGACCCGCCGGGCAGGTCGTAGACGTCGGCGTTGCCCTTGCCGTCCGTTTCGATCAATCGCACGGCCGCGTCTGGCTTCTCGGAAATCGGATCGCCGTCAGCCCCGGGGAAGCTGGGGTCCACCTGAATGATCAGGCTGCCGCCGAACTGGTAGACCGATCCCAAAGGCCTCGGGTTGGGGACCTCCGGGACCTCTTCCGTCTCCGAGGGCGAGGAAAAGAATAAGAATCCCCTCGACTTGCGGATTTGCTTTGGTTGAACGAGGTCCCTGAGATGCAAGTACGTGACGATCTGCACCACAGTGGCCAGATAGATCACCATCAGGTAATTCAGCGATTGATTGAAAAGCGCGAACTCTACAGCAGCAATGCTTGTTCTGGGCAGATCGTCCCGGTCGCCTCCACCGCCACCTTGGTTTGCCAAAGAGGGCTGGGGAGAAATGGCAGATAAAAAGGAGAGGATCGTGAGAACGGCTAGCAATCTACGCATCGTTCGAAGTCCCTGTGCTCGCTCTGAGGCACAGAAATTCTATCGCGCGAAAATTACATTAACAATGCAATTAAAATAGAACGTTCAATACGTGTTCTTTTGCGGCCAATGCTCGGTCGGAAAGAGTGAGACCGCAGCCACGGCGCCTATCGCGCTAGACGATCTTCGGGTCTTCCACGGAGTGTTCAGTGGGGAGCGGTGTGGCGGTCATTACGGTGACGCCTTCCGGCGCCTCGAAGCGGTGCCAGCAGCCCTTGGGAACGACGGTCACGTGACCGGCGCTCATCTCCAAGACCTGCTCACCTTCGCCGGTCAGGATGGTGAGGCGGGTGCGTCCGCCAAGCACTTGCACGATCTCGTCACCCGCAGGGTGCCGCTCCCAGGAGCTCTCACCCTGGAAGCTGCCCGCGAAGATTCCGCCGTCGCCGAACTCGGCAAGGGTCGCGAAGGCGGGCCCTGCCTCCGCTTCGCTGGTGTGGCGCGTCCGGTCCTTCAGAAGCGGCAACTCCTGCAGAACCGCGTTGATGTCTACGGCTTTGACCATTCTTTTTTCCTAAGCGTGCCTTCTATCCAAGAGCGTCTTCTGGCGCTACGCGGCGCCGGTTTTCTCGTCACGCAGACCGGCCAGCTCATCGGCAATCTCGCTCAGGACCCTGGAGCCCTCGGCCTGCAGGGCCAGCGCGCGTTCCAGTTTACGGTCCAGGCGCGCCAGGGGATCGAACTCGACCACGCGGTCCTCGTCCTGGGCGGCGATGCCGGTCATCAGCCACATCAAGGAAACTTCCAGGATGCCGGCAAGCTGCAGGAGCTTGTTGGGCCGGGGCTCGGTGGTCCCGGCTTCCCAGCTCTCGACGGTCGCGCCACGGACGCCCGCCCGGCCCGCCACGTCCTCGATGCTCAGGCCGAGGTTGCCGCGGGCCTTGGCAATCCGCTCTCCAGTCGTGCTGCTCATGCTGGTCATCATGACCTCCTTTCCGTTCTTGTCGTGACCGTCCCGGGTCCGAACCACGGGTATAAGAAACCTAACCCTACCTAAGGGTCGGAATGATGAAAGGGAACCCCGCAACAGCGAGATTGACCGGGGGCGATCCTCTTGGCGTCGCCAAAGCAGCGCCACGCCGCCCGCCCGTGAGCGTCCCCTGGGGCCTCCCTGTTCTGTCCTATTAAAACTTTTTAATAGGAATGAGATTGCGGGTCTCCGGGGGACCTGTAGGATCAAGTCAGCTTCTCAATCTCACGTCGCCTTCGCCCCTCATGCATTCGCCTGAGGGGCGATTTTTTTGCGCCTCCCGGCCCGCGACGGTCTGGGGAAAAGACCGCATTCTGTGGATAACTCTGCGGAAAACCCTGGAAACGGTGGAAAAACCGAGCGTTATATCCGGCGGTTCAGGCTGAAGCCGAAACTCTCATCACAGAACCGTGATCCCGTATAGGCCCAGTTAGCGGGATTAGCGCAGAGGCTCCAGAATCGAGCAGTAGTTGGCGACGGCCGCCCCGCCCATGTTGAAAATCCCGCCCAGCTTGGCGTTCTCGAGCTGCATGTCGCCGGCGGTGCCGGTCAACTGCATGGCGGTCATCACATGCATGGAAACGCCGGTCGCGCCGATCGGATGGCCCTTGGATTTGAGGCCCCCCGAAGGGTTCACGGGCAGCTTTCCGTCCTTGGCCGTCCAGCCTTCCAAGGCAGCCTTCGCGCCCTCGCCCCGAGGCGTCAGGCCCATGGCCTCGTACTCCAGCAGTTCGGCGATGGTGAAGCAGTCGTGCGTCTCGACGAAGGAGAGGTCTTCCAGTCCCACGCGGGCCTGGGCGAAGGCCTTCTTCCAGGCCGCCTCACAGCCCTCGAACTGGATGATGTCACGCTTGGACATGGGCAGGAAGTCGTTGACCTGCGCCGCCGCGCGGAACACCACGGCCTTCTTCATGGAGAGCGCGGTGTCCATGTCGGTCAGGACCAGCGCCGCCGCGCCGTCGGACACCAGCGAGCAGTCCGTGCGCTTCAGAGGCCCGGCGACGAAAGGGTTCTTCTCCGAAACATCGCGGCAGAATTCGAAGCCCAGGTCCTTGCGCATCTGCGCAAGCGGGTTGGCCACGCCGTTCTTGTGGTTCTTCGCAGCGATCGCCGCGAGGGCGTCGGTCTGGTCGCCATATCGCTGGAAGTACTGCTGGGCGATGCGCCCGAAGACACCGGCGAAACCGCCCTCGATATCCGCCTCCTCCTTCACGTAGGAGGCCTTTAGGAGCGTGTTGCCGATCTCGGGGCCGGAGATGCCGGTCATCTTCTCGACGCCGACCACCAGCACCACGCGGGAGTCCCTGGCGGCAATCGATTTCAGTCCCTGATGGATCGCCGCGGAGCCGGTCGCGCAGGCGTTCTCGACGCGCGTTGCGGGCTTGAAACGGAAACGGTCGTCGGCCTGCAGCACCAGAGAGGCGGGAAAGCCCTGCGGCGCGAAGCCCTCGTTGAAGTTGCCGACGTAGATCTCGTCGACCTCCTCGGGCGAGAGACCGGCGTCGTCCAGCGCCTGCGTCGCGACCTTCAGGATCAGCGACTCGAGGTCTTCGTTCTCATGCTTTGCGAAGGGCGTGTGGCTCCAGCCGACAATGCAGGCGGTCATGTCCGGTGTTTCTCCAAGCTAAAGACTGCGAAGGCTTGATAGCAGATAGATGGGAGGGAGTCAGGCGCCGCGCAACCGGTCGCTCAGAAGCGCTCCTCCCCCGTCTCCCGGAAGGGATCGGGAAAATCGCGGTAGAGCGCGAAGCGGCTGTTCACCGTCATGGCGTTGACGCAGTGGTGCAGTTGTTCGATCGGATCGCGGCGCGCCGCCACCTCGCCGAAGGCCTCATCGAGCTGGGCCAGTCCCGTCACCTCGATCATCACATGGAACTCGCCCAAGCCATCGGGCGCCAGGCCCAGCTTGCGGCGCATCAGCCGCCAGCCTGCGATCAGGCCGTCCTCTTCCAACTGGCCCAGGTAGCTCTCGATGGCGCGCACGAGATCCAGGTCGTGGACGCCCTCCTTCAGGTCGAACCAGCCGTTGTAGATGTCCAAGACCCCCTCCCTCAGCTAAGCGGCCTCAACCCTGCGGCCTCACCCCTGCGGCAGGGTCTCCAGGAAGCGCACGGGCTCGCCGATGGGGCTGTCCAGAAGCTGCCCGTCGCGCATCACGCAGCGGCCGCGGATGATGGTGCCGACGGGCCAGCCCTTGATGGCCTTGCCCTCGAAGGGCGACCAGCCGCACTTGCTGGCGAGCCAGTCCTTTTCGATGGTCCGCTCGGCCTTCAGGTCGACCAGCGTGAAGTCGGCGTCGTAGCCAAGCGCGATCCGGCCCTTGCCCTCGATGCCGAAGATCCGCTGCGGACCGGCGCTGGTCAGGTCGACCAGGCGCTGAAGGGTCAAGCGCCCCTCGGCCATGTGGTTGAGCAGCAGGGGAAGCAGCGTCTGAACCCCCGGCATGCCGGAGGGCGATTTGGGATAGTCCCGCGCCTTTTCCTCCGCCGTGTGGGGCGCGTGGTCGGAGCCGATGACGTCCACCACGCCGCACTGCACGGCCTGCCACAGCCCCTCGCGGTGATAGGCCTCGCGGATCGGCGGGTTCATCTGGGCGTAGCTGCCCCAGCGCTCGTAGCAGTCCGGCGCGGCAAGCGTCAGGTGCTGGGGCGTCGCCTCCATGGTCGCCACGTCCTTGGCGGCGGCCAGCAGCGGCACCTCCTCGGCGGTGGAGATGTGCAAGACGTGGATGCGCCGCCCGGCCGCCCGGGCGATCCGGATGATCCGCTTGGTCGCGCGCACCGCCGTCTCGACATCGCGCCATTCGGGATGCATGGAGACCGGCGCGCCGTCGCGCACCATCGGCATGCGCTCGCGCAGCCGCGCCTCGTCCTCGGCGTGGATCGAGACGCGCCGCCGCCCGTGGCGCAGCACCTCGGTCAGGGCCTCGTCGTCCTCGACCAGAAGGCTGCCGGTCGAAGAGCCCATGAAGATCTTCACGCCCGAGCAGCCGGGCAGCAGCTCCAGCTCGTCCAGCTCATGGGCGTTCTCTTCGGAAGAACCCATGAAGAAGGCGTGCTCGACCCAGGCGCGGCCTTTCGCACGCCGCAGCTTTTCCTCCAGGTCGGAGGCGGAGAGAGTCGAAGGGTTGGTGTTCGGCATCTCGAAGATCGCCGTGACGCCGCCCAGGGCGGCGGCCCGTGTGCCGCTCTCCAGGTCCTCCTTGTGCTCCAGACCGGGTTCGCGGAAGTGCACCTGGCTGTCGATCACGCCCGGCAGCACGTGCAGGCCGGTCGCGTCGATCACCTCGGCGGCGTCGCCCGCTACGCGCCCGAGGGCGGCGATGCGTCCATCCATGACGCCTACATCGATGGTCTCGAGACCGTTGGGCGTCGCGACGCTTCCGCCGCGCAGGATCAGGTCATAGGTCTGGGCCAAGGCATTTCTCCAAGAACTGTCTTCCATCAGCCGGGGCAGCAACCGCGCGGCTGCCCGTTAGTTCTAACCCGACAGCGCGGCCCTTCGCCAGAGCGATCCTGGGGTTGGGGCGCAGGGCGACAACAGAGGAGCCGACAGATGGGGCCAAAGGACGCAACCGCGCCGCCCCTGCCGCGCTTGGGCTTGTTGGGCGCTCTTCGGCCCCTTATAAGGCCAAGGCTCGACGCATTCGATTGACTGGCGAAGAAGACACCATCTCCATGACGCTTTGGATCGGCATCCTCCTCCTCTTGCTTCTGGTCGCGGGCGGCCTGACGCTCGTGCTGATGGTGAGGCGCACCGGGGCCGAGGACCGGCGCGGCCATCTGCTGGAGGTCTACCGCGCCCAGTTGAGCGAAGTGGACCGCGACCTCAGCCGCGGGCTGATCGACGGGACCGCCGCCGAGGCGGCCCGGACCGAGATTTCCCGCCGCATCCTGAAGCTGGAGGAGGAAACGCCGGAGGCCGCGGCAGTCGGCAGCAGCCGTCAGCGCGTCCTGGCCCCTCTGCTGGGGCTCTCGTTGGCGGCGGCGGCGCTGGGGCTCTACCTCGCCATCGGCAGCCCCGACACGCCCGGCGTCCCCTATGCCGCGCGCGAAGCCGAGCGGCAGGCCGCCGCCCAGGAGCAGCAGGCGCAAGCCCCGATGATCCAGGCGCTGCGGCAGCTCGAACTGCGCCTTGAGGAAAATCCCGAGGACCCGGAGGGGCAGTTCACACTCGCCCAGATCTACCTGCAACTGGGCCAGCCGGGCCGCTCTGCCGGCGCCATGCGGCGCGCCCTGGCGCTCGACCCGGACAACGCGGACTACCACGCCGCCCTCGGCGAGGCGCTGATCCTGGCGAACGGCGGCAGGCTCTCCGCCGAAGCGCGCGCCGCCCTGGACCGCGCCATAGAGCTGGAGCCCGGCAACCCGCGCGCCAGCTTCTTCCTGGCCATGGCGCTGGTTGAACAAGGACGGCGAGACGAAGGGCTGGAGCAGCTCGTCGCCCTGCTGCGCCAGGCGCCGCCTGACGCCTCCTGGCGCGGGGGCGTGCTGCGCGCGGCCCAGGGTCTGGCGCAGGACCTGGGCCGGGAGCTGCCCGAAGACATCGCGCAAGCCCCGCAACAACCCGCTCCGCCCTTCGCGGGCGGCGGCATCGAAGGCATGGACGAAGAGCAGCAGGCGATGATCCGCGAGATGGTGGCCGGTCTGGCCGCGCGGCTGCAACAGGAGCCCGACGACCTCGAGGGCTGGCAGCGGCTTGCCCGCTCCTATCAGGTCCTGGGCGATCCGGAGAAACAGGCCGAGGCGCTGGGACAGATCGCCCGTCTGCAGCCCGACGACGCGCAAGCCCAGATCGAGGCCGCGCTCGCCCTGGTCGAGAGCGCGCGAGGGCGCGGCGAGACCCTGCCGCCCGCGGCCGAGCCCTATTTCGCCCGCGCGCTGGAACTGCAGCCGGACTCCATCGACGCCCGCTTCTTTCTGGGCGAGTACGCCTTCCAGCGGGGCGAGCCCGAGGTGGCGCGCGCCTACTGGACGCCGCTCTTGACCCTGCTGCCCGCCGAGAGCGACATCGGCGGCTTCCTGCGCCGCCGCCTGGACGCTCTGGAAAGCCAATAGGCCGCTCGGCGCGGGCCTTGTTCCCCGGCTGCACGCACACCACCTCTGCCAGCAGGAGGAGGAAGCCATGTCCGAGAACACTTGCCGCTATCTGGTCCTGGAACATCGCAGGGTCTTGGCCCTGACCGGGGAGGACCGCGTCTCCTTCCTTCAAGGCCTGGTCTCCAACGACGTGACCAAGGCCTCGACCGAGCGGGCGCTCTGGACTGCTTTCCTCTCGCCGCAAGGCAAATACCTCCACGACTTCTTCCTGATCGACAGCGGCGAGCGGCTGCTGTTCGCGCCCGAGGCCGAGCGCGCCGAGGAACTGGTGAAACGCCTGACCCTCTTCAAGCTGCGCTCCAAGGTCGCGATCGAGCGGCCCGAGATGGTCCTGGTGGCGCTCTACGGCGAGGGCGTGGCCGCACTGCTCGACCTGCCGGAGACGCCGGGCGCGGCGCGGCCCTGGGGCGGCGGCCTGGCCTTCATGGACCCGCGCCTGGCCGACATGGGCGGGCTCGCCTTCCTCCCGCTGGAGAACCTCGAAGAGACGCTGGCCGGGGCCGGTTTCTCGCCCGGCGCCCAGCAGGACTACGACGCCCGGCGCGTGGCGCTCGGCCTGCCCGACGGCAGCCGCGACCTGGAGGTCGACAAGACCCTGCTGCTGGAGGCCGGTTTCGACGAGCTGAAAGGCATCGACTGGAAGAAGGGCTGTTACATGGGCCAGGAGTTGACCGCGCGCACCAAGTACCGCGGTCTGGTGAAGCGGCGGCTGCTGCCGGTGACCTACGAGGGCGGCGCGCCCGAGGAGGGAGCGGCCATCACCCAGTCGGACAAGGAAGTGGGCCGGGTCCGCTCCGTCGCCGGTGGGCGGGCGCTGGCCGAGTTGCGCCTGAGTGCGCTGGAGAAGCTGGAGGAAGCGCCGATCACCGCCGGTGAGGTGCCTCTCGCCCCGGCGCTCCCCGGCTGGCTGCACCTGCCCAAGACCGAGAAGGCTTGAGGCGGCGAAGAGACCCCCCTTTAAGGGAACCATCACCAGGGCCGCTGCGGCCCGGTCAGCCGGGCGGCCAGTTCGGCAAGGCGGCTGAAGGGCGAGGCGCCCGGCGGCAGGTCGGGCAAGCCCAAGCGCCGCAGTCCCTCCTTGCCGTAGCGCTCGCGCAGCGCCTCCACCAGCCAGCGCAGCCCCTGTGCCTCGCGCCGCGCGGCCAGGCGCTCCCGCTCGCCCAGCCAGGACCAGTGCTCCGCCAGCGCGGCGGTCAGTTCCTCCAGGCCCTCGCCGCTGCGCGCGGAGAGCGTCAGGCAATGGACCGCCCAGTCCTCCGCCTCCGCCGCATCGCGGCTCAAGGAAATCGCACCCTTCAGGTCGGAGAGCGCGCGCCGCGCCTGCGGCCCGCTGTCGGCCTTGGTCACGACCGCGATGTGGGGGATCTCCATGATCCCCGCCTTCATGAACTGAAGCGAATCGCCGGAGCCCGGCTGCACGCAGAAGACCACCGTGTCCGCAACCTCGTCGACATCGGTCTCCGACTGGCCAACGCCCACGGTCTCCACGATCACGCGGTCATAGAGCGCGCGCATCAGCACCATCGCGCCCAGTGTCATCTCGGCAAGCCCGCCCAGACGGTCGCGGGCGGCCATGGAGCGCACGAAAAGTCCGCCGTCACCGGGGTCCGTGGCGAGCCGCGTCCGGTCGCCCAGAAGCGCGCCGCCTGAG